>JAHFIS010000150.1 GCA_023246275.1 Candidatus Uhrbacteria bacterium | reverse complement strand
CGCGTATTCATCCGTGCCGTCTGGTTCGAAAACAGGATTCCAAGGTATCGCAGCGGCGGCGAGCGGTCGATTTCCGCGTCCTTGAACCCAAGCTTCATCATGTGCTTCGCGATCTCCGTGTTCACCCGGAGCGCCGCACGCGTGATCATCACGTTCGCGGCCTTCGCCGCCGCCGCCGGGCTTCCGCCCATCGATCCGGAATGGTCGTTGCAGACGATGATGTCCACGCCCATGAACCGCTCGATCGTCTTGCGGACCTCGCGCACCTCCGGCAACTTCACGCCGCGCAAAACCATGTCGCGGTATGCCTCGCCCTTTCGCGCCGTGGGGATCCGTCCCGTCGGCTGGTTCCCGATAATGACGCGAAGGCGATCCTCGAGGAAGCTTGAGATGAGCCGGCTCGCCATCTCGAGCATGTCGCTCTCGGCGATCGCGCGGACGGACTCGACGTATTCCGCGTGATCCCGCTCCGACACGGCCGTGGGCTTCGGAATTTCGAGCGGCGCGGATCTCGATTCGGAATAGCCACTGGCCCCGCTCGATTGAGACGACGATCCGGACGACGGGGATCCCTTTCCCATCGCTTCGGGCCTCTTCGAACTGGAGTTCGACGGATCGTCCTTTTTTTCGCCAGACTTCCCATCCTTTCCCTTGCCTTCGCCCTTTCCTTTCCCCTCGCCTTCTCCTTCTCCGGTGCCTTTCCCGTCCTTCGGCTCGTGGTCCGGATGGTTCGGGTTCGACTTGTCGATCGGCTGGTCCTTGTGCTGCGCGTGGCCTCCCGGCGTTCCCTCGCCACCCGACGGGTCGCCTTCCTTTCCCTGCTCGCGCGCCTTGTTCATGGCGTCGACGATCCGCTTGGCGATCTCCTTCAATGACGGCTGCCCCTCGCGCGATTCAGGACCTGAGCCGGAACCCGACCCGGACCCCTGGCCTTCGCCGGCACCCTGTCCTTGTCCCTGACCTTGGCCTCGTCCTTCACCTTCACCTTGGCCCTGACCTTGCGCCTCGCCTTGGCCTTGTCCTTCGCCCTTTCCTTCTCCTTTACCCTGGCCCTCCCCGTCTTTACCTTCTCCCTGGCCTTCGCCTCCTTCTCCTTCGCCTTTTTCTTTTCCTTCGCCCTGCCCTTCCCCTTTTTCCTTTCCTTCGTCACCCTTTCCTTTTTCCTCCTTGCCCTTCTCGCCTTTTCCCTCCTGCTTCAGCCCGTCCTCGACGGCCTTGGCCGCCTCTCGAGCCGGTTTGCCTTCCTCTTCCATCTGTTTCAAAAGCTCCTCGACCTGGTCCTGCTGAGATTCGAGCAGCGCCAGGTATTCCGGGGCGACGACCTCGTTGAAATGCCGGTGGCGAACGACGTTGCCGACCCTCGCGTCGCCGGACTCGCGGACGATCGTCAGCACCCGCGCCATGATCGGCTCCAACGCCTCGTCGCCCGCCACGTACGGGTTCGGCAAACGCTCGGCCTCGGGAATCCCTTCCCTCTCGTCGGAGTGGTGCCAATACGCCTCGTGCTTGATCCCGATGAGAAAATGAAACGGGCGCTGGAGCGTTTCGACGATCTTCTCGACCACCTCGCGCGTCTTCGGATCCTGCGGCACGGAGCCGATGAGCTGGCGGATCGCCCGCTCCTTGTCCTCCGCCTTCCGGACGCGCGGAAAATAATGGTCGTACAGCGCGCGGTACGGGCCCCTTATCCCGTCGCGATCGCGCTGATTGTTGGCGTCAAGAAGCGCGTCATACTTCACGTTGAGCATCTGGTGCAGCGCCATGCCGTACTTCTTTCGCTCCTCCGCGAACCGGACGTCGTCCTGTTTCTCGACGACCCGCATCCGAGCTTCGCCGTGGCCGAACTCGTGCCAGAGCACGGCGTAGAACGCGGCGGGCGGGCCGTCCCAGAACAGCGCGGGGTCGTAGGAGATTTCCTCCGAGAGCGTCGCTCCCGTGTCCTTGTCGAAGTAGCGGATGTTCATGAACTCGTTGCTCCCAAGCTTGCGCTGCGAAAACCGAATTCGGCGCGGCGGCTTTTCGCGCTCCCCCTCGGACCGAAAGTGCGCCTCCATCGCCCGGAGGTCCTCGCGAAACTTGTCGTGCTTTTCCTTCGCGGCCGCTTCCGCCGCGATTTTTTCCAAGACCTCGGGCGGAAGCGACGGGGAGTCGGTCGACATACGGCGTCTCGTTAATAATTCCAGGTGATGGGTCCCACGGAGATCTTTGCCTTCGCCTGCTTGCCGGGAATCGACATGTCCGGGGTTTCCACATGGATGGTTGCGCCCGATTCCGACTGTTCGCCAAGCCGGACCCCCGCCCTGCCAAGGAATATCGTCCCGGACTTCGCCTGGTTTGCGGCGCGTTCACCCGCGATCTTCGCGGCGACGGTCCCTCCGTTCAGGGCAAATCCGAATCGGTCTCCGGCCTCGTTCACGACACCCATTCCGCCGGTCATCCGCTGGAACGCGCGCTCGCCGACCTTATCCGCCCTGGCTGATCCTCCGCGCATGCCATAGCCGAAGTTCTCGCCCGCCTCGTTCACGACGATCTCGCCGCCCCTCATCTCACGCGCGGCGA
>JAHFIS010000149.1 GCA_023246275.1 Candidatus Uhrbacteria bacterium | reverse complement strand
CCCGAACGTGCAGATCTGCGCAACTTTGTCCGCGCCATACTTCTCGGTAACGTACGCCAGCATCTCGTCGCGGCGGTTGTCGGCGAAGTCGGCGTCCACGTCCGGGGCGGACGGTCGCTCCGGGTTGAGAAAGCGCTCGAACGGCAGCTTGTACACGAGCGGATTGACCGTCGAAATCCCGATCGAAAATCCCACGAGCGACCCTGCGGCCGAGCCACGGGTCGTCGTCACGATCCCGTTGCGGCGCGCCCACTCGATGTAGTCGGAGACGATTAGGAAGTACGGGCAAAACCCTTTCTGCTCGATGATCGCCAACTCGTAATCGAGGCGCTTCGTCATGACCTCGGTCAGCGCGCCGCCGACCTTTTCCGGCAGCTCGGCGTAAGCGCGGGCGGTGAGCACGTCGAGGAAGGTCTTCCCCTCCGGAATCTTGAAATCCGGGAAGTTCCACTTGCCAAGCTCGAGCTCAACCGTGCAGCGGTCGGCGATCTTCCGCGTGTTCTCGATCGCCTCGGGAACGGCCTTGAACCGCTCGATCATGTACTCGCCCGAAACGAGCGACGCGTCAAAGTCGTACTGCTGCTGGCGCTCGTACGCCTCCAGCGTCCGCTGGCCCTTGATGCAGTTGAGCACCTTCCATGCCTCCACGTCGCCTGGCTTCAGGTAAAAGGCGTTCTTGGTCGCGACGACCGGCACGCCCAACTCCCTCCCAAGCTCGACCAGCGTCGCGTTGATCGCCTCCTGCTCCGCGATCTCCGGGCGGTCGACGAGCTCGAGGAAGAAGTTCCCCTCGCCGAAGATCTCGACATACTCCCGAATCAGCGTCTTGGCGCGTTCCCGGTCGTGCGAGTTGATCGCGCTCTCAATCTCCCCCGCGTGCCCTCCCGACAGCGCGATGATTCCCTTCCCGAGCGAGCGCAAAACCTCCTTGTCGACGCGCGGCTTGTAATAGAACCCCTCAAGGAACCCGATCGACGCGATCTTCAGCAAATTTTGATATCCCTCCCTTGTCTCGGCGAGCAGCACGATCCGATAGTTCTTCGTGTCGATCTTCGCCCGCTTCTCGTTGCGTCCCTCGATCCCAAGGTACGCGTCCATCCCGAAGATCGGCTTTACCCCCGCGTCCTTTGCTTTTTGATAAAACTCAATCAGCCCGTACATCGCCCCGTTGTCCGTGATCGCCACCGCGTCCATCCCGTGCTTCAAAACGTGCTTCAAGATTTCCTTGGGCTTTGGAAGCGCCTCGAGGAGGGAGTAGTGGCTGTGGACATGTAGGTGGACAAAGGGGCTCCCCATACTTCCGACAACTTACCATAGTACGCTATACTATGCCCATATGCCAAAGTCCCCAGACGAAATTGTCGCGGAGGCCGTGAGGATCGGCAAGGAATTCGAGGAAAAATTGGCGAAATTGGACCGGGAGCGCCGGGAAATAATCGAGCGGACCGTCAAGGGGGCCGAGACGAAGAAGATCGGCGTCGTTCGGGAACTTATTCAGAGGCTATTCCAGCGAAACCAAGGCGTATGAGCGAAAACGACATCGAGAAAAACACGCTTGAGACCGGCGCGGCGAACAACAACGAGAATTTCGAGGAAGGCAAAGGTGCGATGGAAACGGAGGGAGAACCAGCCGTTGAGGAACCGAAGAGCATCGACCAGCTAGAAAAATACTTCAACCAGCTGAGGACCATTGGAAAAAAGAACGCGGAAGAGGCGGCGGAACTGGTACTGGCCAAGGCCGAGGAGATGGCCGGAAAGCAGGCGGACCGGGCCATGCACCTGCTTGACGGCTCCATGGAAACGGTCAACGGGGCGCTTGAGCGCATCGGGACCGAGCTTGTCGCGAACAAGGACGGCGAGAAGGCATTCGAACAGATCCAGATTGCCATGGACCGGCTTCGCGGCGAGGCCCGGGAGCAGTTCGCGGGACTGAAGATCGAGTCCGCGAACAACAACGACGGATTCGCCGGGCAGGAGGAACAGTCAAAGGCAGCCTAACGCATTCAGTAAATCGCGCGAAACGCGCAAACAAACCATATGGACGCACGCAACCGAGAGGCACAGCAGCCGGACGTGGAAGTGCCGAAGCCGCCGACGACAAAGGAGGACAGCGACGCGCGCGGAGTTTACAACGATTTTATGAAGGCCGGGGACCGTCTCAATCAGGCCGCCGAGCAGCAGCGGGCGCAGCGGGCGCAGTACGACAGGATCCAGCAGAACCTGAAGGGACCCGAAAAGAGCGCGTGGCAGCGCGGAATGGACGCGGTCGGAGCCAAGATGCAAAAATTGGTGGACCGTGCGATGGGAAGGAAGGACGAGCTCCTGTCGATGATCGACGACCCGGCATTTGACGTCCCGAAGGCGTTTTCGGAGGAGGACAACGCATTCTTCGCGAAGGGCGACCAGATGAACGAGGAAGCGGCCCAGCGCGCGCAGTACGACAAGATTCAGGACAACATCAAGCGGCTCACCCCGAAGCCGAAGGCGGTTCCAGTTGACAGCCTGCCGAAGAACGACGCGTTCCGGGAGATGGCGACGGATGCGAAATGGAACGTTCCCACCA
>JAHFIS010000032.1 GCA_023246275.1 Candidatus Uhrbacteria bacterium | reverse complement strand
CGACCGTGGCGAGGCTTTCCTTCAGGCTCGGCAGCGCGTACGTCATCGGGATGACCACGCGCGGCTCAATCTGCGCCATCACCTCCGCGGCGACCTTCGGCGTCAGGACCCGCCCTCCTCCCACCGGGATCATCAGGATGTCCACCGTTCCAAGCGTCTCCAATTCCTTGTCCGTCAACGCCCGGTTGATCGCGCCGAGATGCGCCACGTGCATCCCCTCGGCCTCGACGCGGAAGACGATTCCCTTGTCGACGGGGATCGCGTACACGAACACGTCCTTTACCTCGTACTCCCCGGCCATCTTTACGACGAACGGCTCGCCCGCGACGGAAGAGACGTTGTTGGCGTCATTCTCGTCATGCGAGACGCACGCGATGTCGGCCTCCAGCGTCCGGGGCACCCGCAGGCCGGTTCCTTCCGAATACGGGTCGACGACGACCGAGACCTCCCCGTTCGACGTATTGGCCGTGATCTCAAAGCAGGACAGTCCGTTCCAAGAAATTTGCATAGTTCAGATCATGATTGTCGGCCCGATCTTAGCACGAATCCGAAGGAACGTGAAGGAAAAAGGCAAGGGTCATATTTCCTCCCAAAGCGCCTTTGCCCTCTCGGGAAACTGGCGCTCGAACGCGCGGACGGCAAGCGTTCGGATCTGCATCGGCGACTTGTAGCTGACGTCCAGGCCGGTAACGCTCACGAACGTCTCATTGCCCTCGAGGTCGAGCAGCCTTCCCTCGGGCGTCATCTCCCCGTTGAAGTGCTTCGGGAAATACTCCGTGTCCTCGCGCTTCAAAAACGCCAGCGCCTCCTCGTGCCAGACGCGGCGGAAATCCCTGTCGCGCTCGTACGCCTCGAACCGCGGGGTCGCCTCGTCCCATTCGCGCCGTTCCGCGCGATCGCGTTCCGATTCGAGAGCCCCCTGCCGCTCCCGCTCGGCCACGGCGGCATCCCGGCTCGCGACGCGCCCGGAACGTTTTTCCGCCGCCCGTGCCGCGAGTTCCGACTCGCGTTCCCTGTCCTCGGCCGTCGGCGGGTACACCGAATCGTACGTCGCCTCGAGGTCGGCGCGGGCGTCGTCGTCCATCAACCCGAGCGAATCAAACCAGAGGCCGTCGAGCGCGGCCCTGTCGCCCTCGACGTATCCGACGCGCGCGATGATCCTCGGAAGTCCCGCGAGCTTAGCGGCGGCCGTCCGGTGGCTTCCGTCCTCGATGAAATAGATGGGGCCGCGCGGGCCGTCGATCTGCTTCGCGATAATCATGAACGCGCCGTTGCCCGCGCGGAACACTTCGTTGAGCGCCCGGTTCGCCGCGACGCGAAGCTCCTCCTTGCTCGCGCGGGGATGGTTCGCCACGGCCTCCGCCACGCGCGCGGCCATCTTCTTTCCGATCTCAACGACGCTGGAATCCCCGCGGTCGACGGAGGCCTTGTCGTGCGCGGCGTGGTAGTGCGACGACCAGTCGCGAAAGCTCGGGGCGCGGACGATCAGCCGCGTCTCGACGGACTCCTCCGTGGCCTCCCGAGAACGCGAGTCGACGGTCGCGATCCCGTCCTGGCGGATGATCTCGTCGCGCGCCCTGTTCACGGCGCCGTCCGCGTTTGGCTGGTACCAGCCGAGGTACGGCAGTTCTGACAGGCGCCGCTGGCGTTCCTGCCACTGCTCGTCGCTCCAGTCGGCGGACTCCAGGCGAAAAAGCTCGCCAGCCCGCGTTCCCGTCTCGGGCGTCATACCTCCTCCCCGAGCGTCCCCTTCCAATACTCGATCTCCTTTTCCACCACTTCCAACTCCACGTCCGGCTCGGTCACGAGGAACCCGTCGCGGAACTCCCGTGCCTTGTCATTGATCTCGCTCTTCCATTTCTCATCGGTGTTGGCGAGGGACGCGAGCTCGGCGATCCTGGCCTCGATGACGTCGCGGTGCGCCTCCCACTTCTTCACGAGAGACGCATACTTCGCCGCGTCCGCGACGACCGTCTGACCGAGCTCTTCCTTTATGTGGATGTCCGCGTCGAGCAGAGCGTCCTCGATCTGGTGGCGTTCCTCCGGTGTCAGCTCGGTCTCGAACAGGTCGCTGTGGACGAACTCCTCCATGCCCACGCCGGACTCCGTGAATTTCTTCACGACGGCGGCCACGTTCGGCTCCACGTGCTCGAGCACGATCTCGACGCGCCGCGCCTCCGTGGATCCGGACGTCATTTCCTTGAACGCGTGGCGGTGCGGATACTCCTCGCGCCCCGTCGCGTACATCGCGGCCTCGACGTCGAGCTCGGTCGCCTCCGGGTTGGCAAGAAGGTCGTCGTGCATTTTTTGCGCGCGCGCCTTCGCGTCGGCCGGGACGGTGGCGACCAGGTGGTTGATCGCGAATTGGAACTCGTCGAGAATGGCTTGGTTTGGATGGGTCATATGCGCATAGGATAGCCCATTCGTTGACAAAATGCGAACGAGCGGGTACGCTTCCGCGGCCATTGTGGCAAACAACCGAGGTGTCAGTGGAACTTCAGAATCGAACCCTCTCCCCGCCCGCTCCCAACGCCCGAACCGGCGATGCCGTCCAGGAGAAGCCGCGCGAACGCGGCCTCGAGCGCGTCGACGTCCGGCCCGTCCTGCACCGCCTTCACGGCATGGTCGGAAAGCCCTGGTCCGACGTTCTCGACAAGATCAACCGGCTCGACGGGATGCGCTACGAGGTCACGCGCGCCGCCTACCTTCGCTGCGTCGGCGAGAGCGTCGCAGACGCCGAGCGCGTCGGCCTGGAGATGCCGTTCTACGTCGACGAGGACGGCCGTCTTACGAGGCGGGAGGAAGCCGGTGCCGAGAAGGTCGCCGAGCCGGTCGTCCTCTCCGCGGAGATCGAGGCGTTTCTCGACAGGCGCGTCATCGGAATCCGCGGCACGGTGCTCGTCTGGTTCGTCCGGACCGGGCGCTCCTACCAGGTTCCGAACGGAACCGATCCGGAGACCGGCAAGCCGACCCACAAGTCCATCGACTACTTCCGCCAGGACCGCCCCCTCAACAAGAAGGAGATCCTGGCCTTCAAGGGTTTCGGAACCATGATCGGCGAAGCGCTCGTCGCCATGGCCCCGGCAGCTCCCCCCTCCGCGAACTAGCGTCGCGGTCTTTTTTTGTCGGCCTGCGGGCCTCCGTTGCGAATAACGAATGGGCTACCTATTACACAAATTGCTACGGATTGCCACGAATTGCGGGCCGTCGGATTGACAGGGGCTGGAATTTCGCATACGATCCGCGTCCGGCACAAAAGGAGCCTGGCATGAACCATTATCAATTGCTTGGCATCGCGAAGGACGCGACGGCCGAGGAGGTCAGGAAGGCGTACCGGAAGACGGTCGCCGCGCTGCATCCGGACCGGTTCGCGAACGCCGTCGAATCGGCCGAGGCGAGCGACGAGCGGAACCGTCGGTTCGCCGAAGCAAGGGACGCGTACGAGACGCTGTCCGACAGCCGGAAGCGCTACCTGTATGACCGCCGGAACCAAGTTCCCCAGGGACTCGGCGACCTGCTTGCCACGCCGAGGGGGATGCGGGCGATGGGACGACTCCTTCCCAGGGCGCCAAGGCAGGCGCGCGACGGCGAGGATCTCGTGACCGTCGTCCGCGTCGCCCCGTCCACGCTCGCCAACGGCGGCGGCATCGGCCCTCCCGACGCGTTTCCACCGGGGTTCGACCCGCTGTTCCTCCCGGCCGACGTCCGGAAAGTGCCCCTGGGGCGACTTCCGGAACAAGGAACCAAGGGCGAAAACGGCGGCGCGGACGGCGACCTCTTCGTCCTCGTCGTTCCCATTACGCCATGATCCTGCCCCGCTCCCGCGGGGTTTTTCTTTTTTGGCACGCCGCATGGTTGACAAAACCACGCGGAATGGCTATGATCCACCTCCGGCATTCGCTGGCAACCCACAACTGGAGACAAGAGATGAGCAACTACAAGGCCAACGCGTCACGCAGAAAGGAATTCGCCCTCATGGTTCGGGACGACCCGAAGCATGCGCTCCAAGTCATCACGCGCGCGAATCCGGCGGACCAGCCGGACATGATGGAGGATGCCATCCAGGAGATCGGCAACGACGCGACGGCGATCAGCCTCGTCGGCGAGACGCTGCTTGCGCCCGACCAGGCCGGGATCCTCGCGCTGTGGGGAGACCGTCCGAGCGCGTTCGCGCAGATCGCCTCCCCGGAGGCGATCAGTCACAGCATCCACGAGCTGTGCGTGTCGGGCCGCGGGAAGGACGACACGCGTGACGACGAAATCGCCTTCGCGGCGGCGGTCATCCGGGGCCTCGCGCTCCAGATCCACGACCGGTCCGACTGGGAGGAGGTACTCGACCAGGAGTTCGGTGACTTCACCCTCCGGGAGCTCCTCGTCGCCGCCGTCGCCGAGCAGGTCGAGGAGATCGACGACGACGGCTCGCGACCCATCGACGCGTGGCTCAACGTCGGCCTCGACCCCGAGGAGGCGGAGAGGATCCGCAAGGGTCTCCCGGAGGACCTGTTCGCGCAGGTCTCGGCCGAGAACCTGTTCCGCGCCCGGCGCACCATGGCCGAACGCCGCGAGGCCGTCGGACTGCCCTCGAGCTCCGAGGGAGACCCCGACGACGTCTGATCCGACCGCTGCGACCCATTCACGGGTCGTTTTTTCTTTGGATGCCGCTTCGCGGTTGACAAATCCGTCCAAATCGCCTATGGTTCTCCTCCGCCGCTCCTTTTCAACAATCCGCTCATGGAGAGCATGTCATGCGTCTTTTTCGGAACACCAGCGTTTTCTCGGCATTGTTCACCCTCGTCCGACAGACGGAGGAAGGCGACGCCACGGACAGCCGCCCGATCCAGGCCCGCGCCTTGATCGCGGCCGGCGCGGTCAGCCAGGCCGTCTACGACGACGTCCTCGAGGGGTTCGTCAGCGACCCGTCGATCTTCGCCGCGGCCGTCAGCGGCATCGCGCGGGCCTCTCTCCCGGCGGCGACCATCGAGTCGCTCCTCGAGATCAGGTCAATGAAATCGCTCCGCAAGCTCGCCAAGGGCTTCGACCCGGGAGCGATCGAGACGGATGACCCGGCCCTCCGAGCGTTCCTCGACCAGGCGGCTTGCCTCGACCCGGGAGCAACGTCGCGGAAAGACCTGGACGCCGTTCGGGAAGTTTTGGATAACGTCATGGGCACGGGCCCTGACGGCAGAGCCTGGGTCATGCTCGTCGCCGGCCACCTGTCCCTGCTGCGCACGGACCGGAAGGTGCGATCGTTCCTCTACTCCCCCGGTCGGCGCAGCGACGCCTAGCCACTACGGCCCCTCCCGCACCGGGTCGGGCCGATCTTTTTTCTCGTGTCCCCCGCTGGGTGTCACGAGGGTTTTCTCGGCATGCCGTGATCGCACGGCGTTCCGTAGAACCCATTCAAAAGGAGGCAGCATGGAAACGACCGCCCTCGCGCTCGTCGAGCGTCCCGTGGACGTCCCGACCGAGCTCTCCCCGTTCGGACAGATGATCGTCATCCTGGAAGGCCGCAACCCCGGCGAGACCGCCACAACGCACTTCGGCGCCGTCCGGTGGTCCGGGATCCCCGTCCGGCACATTCTCGCCGACGCCGCCGCGCTCGTCATCGACGCGGTGGGAAAGCGCATGGACCGGGTCGCCGAGACCCAGGCCGACGCGAAGGCGATCGCGGAGCGGACCGAGGCGCGGCTGAACGTCGGGCTCCTGCTCGCGCACGGGTCCCCCGCGCTCGCCGCGAACGCGTTCGAGGCCGCGATGCGAGACGCCGTTTCCGTCGCCGCCAGGACAGACCTGGGACGTCGCCCGACGGACCCGCCGGCACTTTTCACAAGCGTCTGGACCCGGCCCGCCTACCAGTTCCTGGTGGCCTGCGTGAAGCGCGGGCGGGAAGAGGCGGAACGCCTGCGTCCGCTCGTCGATCGGATCGAACGTCGAAACGCGCGCTTCGGCCCGAACCATCCGGTGCTGGTGGACGCGGGCTCGGAGTCCGAACTCGTCACCTGGCTGGAAGAAGGCGGCCGACCGCGGCCGGAGCGAGCCTGCCGCCTGTTCCTCGGCCTCGAGGAGAACCTCGTTCGCCAAGAGGCCGTCCTCGAGGCGGGAATCCGCGTCCTGAAGGCGGACCATCCCCTGAGCGGGTACGAGCTGCTCGCGAACGACACGGGACTGTTCGAGGGATGGATCAACACCGCGATCCTGAAGGTCGCGGCCGGCGATCCGTCCGCGAAGGCGGGAGCCATCTCGCCCGAGGCGGCCATGCGCGCGCACGCGCTCGTGCGGCAGTCGGACCAGGCAAGGACCGTCGCCCGCGTCCGTGAGATCGTGCGCGTCCGAACGGCCGGAATGAGCGAGGAGTCCCGCGTCGACGCGGACGCGTTCGTCTACCGAACCGCCACGCGCCATGTCCGTCGGCTGTCTCGCGCCGACATTCCATTCGCGATCGACCGGCACTTCGTCGATCCCTACCTCTCCTCCGGCGAGATGATTGAGCTCGACCACCACCAGGCGATTCAATACCTTGTTCCATCCGACGTCGACGGGCACGACGAGCTTCCGGAAAGCGTTCGTGATTCCGTCGAACGCGCGCTGAATTGGAAGCGATTCGACGCGGTCGAGGTGATGGATATCATCAACGGAGGAAAGATCCCCGTCTCCGCCGTCGTCGAACACCTCGGCCAGCTGAGGACCGCCGTCCGGACGGAGATCGTCAAGACACTCCTCGACGAGCACCCCGAGCTCGTGAACGGCATTCTCGACGGGGGCCACCTCGCCTGGAAGGAGTCGGTTGGCCAGCGGTTTGGCGACCACCTGTCGACCGCGTACCTGGAGCGAGCCGTCCGGGACCTGCTCCGGAAGCGAGTCCTGAGGGACGAGCGCCTGCTGTGGTGCGCGCCGTCGATGCTCCGGCTTCCCGCCGATCGGACCAGGTCGATCTGGGAAGACCCGACGCTGTACGTCGCGCTCCTGAACCTCGTCGACGCGCTCCTGTTCGAGGTCAGGCCGCACGAGGTCGCCCGGCGCGACATCGCCCTCCTTGCCGCCGCGGCCGGGCCCGCGTTCGACCGCCTCGCGCTCGACGCCTACGCGCGCACGCGCGCGGAGATCTACTCGGATCCGGACAACCGGCTCCCTGACTACCCCGCGCTGCCCGGATGGGCCGACACGGCGAGCGCGGCACCCGTGGAGTGGGAGTTCGTCAGAACGCTGCGCACGACGATCGGCGCGCGGCTCCGCGCCCTGCTCGCGGAGAACGCGGAGGACGACTGCTTCGCCCGAACCGTCGCGCACAAGTCGAACCGGATCGCGCGGCTTGTGACATTCCAGCAAAGCCGCCGCGAGTTCTTCCAACGAGTCCCCGCGCTCCCCGCGTCTCCCTGAGACGCGGTTTTTTCTTGCGCGGCCGTTGACACCCGGCCCGTTTTCCCGTACGCTCCGCCATCCGGGAATCGTTCCGGAAACGTTCTTTACGAGGAGAATCCGATGGCATTCAGAAACCCAAGACAGCTGCTTCCCAAGTCGCCGGACATTCCGGACGCGATTCGCGCGCAGTTCGTCGACCTCGCCAAGACGCTCGAGCCGTTCGAGCAAGCCGGGCTCGACGCTCTCGAGAAGGGGCCGGCGGCATGCCGGGAATTTTCCGAGATGATGGAATGGAACGGCGTGCTGGGCCCGAAGTTCGGGTCGCGCGTCGAAAAGATCGGACGCGCGCTGTTCGCGGATTGGAAACGGCGCGAGCGCGACTTCATCTGGACGCGCGGCTCGCCGCAGGTCGAGGCGTTTCGTCGCTCCTGCGACCGCGTGGACCGAGCGTCGA
>JAHFIS010000148.1 GCA_023246275.1 Candidatus Uhrbacteria bacterium | reverse complement strand
CGCACACGGCAAGCGCGACGATTGAGACTCGGCAAGCAATGAGCAGGCGTGCGGCGGAAAATATCGTGGAGTTCCTCGACGGAAAAGTTCCGCCGAACGCCGTGAAGTAAAAAAAATAACGGAGTGAGAGATCACTCCGTTTCGGTTTGCGTCTCCTCCGGCTCGACCAAGGCGGCCGCGTTCGGGTAGACCGTCGCGTTGACGGTGTCGTGGACGGTCGCGTCGAACAGGTCGGACCGGATCCAGACGTACTTGTCGAGATACGGCCTGGTCTCGTCCTTCACGATGGTCTGGACCTCCTGGACCTTCGTTTTCCTCTTGGTCTTCGCGTCGACCTTCGTGACCGTGACGACGTGCGTGCACGAGGCGTCGCGCCAACGCAGGACGCCGCAGGTTCGGATCGCGGTGGCCGCGTTCCCGTAGAACCCGTTGTATCCCGCCGCGAGGTACTGCCGCATCAGCGATGGCTGCTGCACGAGCCAGTCGCGGTTCCGGATGCCGCGCCACTCGTCGTCCGCGTGAAGGAACATCAGCTTGATGACCAGGCGGTCGTCGAGCGTCCCCTGCTCGAAGGCGGGGCATGCCATCTTGTACGCGCGACAGAGCGCCGCGTACGTGTCCGGCATGATCTGTCCCTTGCCTCGGGCGCCCGCGGACGAGTGGCGATAGTCCCACGCGTTCGTCTGGTTCGTCCCGAGCTGGGTGAGCGCCTCGTTGAGGAGGGCAAGCCGGTCCGCGTCGCTGCCAGAGGCGGTGAACGGAGCGGGGTTGCTCACGTTCTCGGTGAGGACCAGGGAGAACACGTGGTCGGCGGGGATCACGTCCGCGACCAGCTTCCCCTTGAAGAACTGCGACTTCGTTCCGGCCGCCCGGAGCTTGTCCTGCGCGTCGATCACCTGGCCCCAGAGGTAGGCGATCCCCGCGGCGCGGACTTCCGGCGCGTTCAGCTCGTCGTTGAACGGCACGTAGGTGACATACCGCCCCGTTCCGGCCCAGTCGATGGCCGTCTTGATGGCGAGCACCGTCATCCCCGGCGGATGGCTGACGCGAATGTCGGGATTGACCCCGCTCGCGTGGCCCCCGCCCGTTCCGATCGTCACGTCGTACCCGGGCTCCGACGCGGGCCTTCCCTGGTAGACCGTCACGTAGCCGATCTTGCCGGAGACGTCCGTCACGGCAACGAGATAGTCCCCGCTGCACTTCAGGATGCCGTCTCCCTTCCCCGTGCACTCCGACTCATTGATCGCCTTGTCGTCGAGCGCCTTGCGGGCCTCGGCGACAAGCGCGACCAGGTTCGTCGGCACGGTCGCCAGGCGATCGGGCCCGGCGGGAATGTAAGGTCCGCCGCCCTCGTACGATCCGACCCGCGGAACCGGCGGTGTCACAGGAGGCGGGACCACGACGACGACCTCCTTCCCGAACAGCCACCCCTCCGGAAACAGCTGGGCGGCCTCCGCGGCCATGCCGGTGAGGGCCATGCCGTAGACGAGGATCCGCGCCGGCATCCCGACGTGATCGCGCAGCGTCGAAACGATCGACCGCGCGTAGTACGCGGAGCCGGCCGCGAACGCGACGACGACTCCCGCCGAAACGCAGAGCGCGGGTCCGGACTGGGTCTGGGCGAAGGCGAGGCCGTTCGCGACGGCGAGCGCCCAAAGAACGGTGGGAACGAACACGTTGAGAATCATTGATCTCCTTTGTCCAGCATGGAAAATGCCGGATGGCGAATCTTAGCCGAAAATTGCATAATTGTCAATGGATTGCTATACTCCCGGAACGAAACTCGGCATATGGGCCGTTAGCTCAGTTGGTAGAGCATTGCCTTTGCAAGGCAGGGGTCTAGGGTTCGAATCCCTAACGGTCCACCAAAAAATATCCCGGATAACGGGATATTTTTTGTTTGTTAAGGCAAAATGTTATACTGATACGCGTATGCAAAGATTGTTCGTCATTTTCGCAATTCTTTCCCTCGTTACCGCCTCCGTTCCGGTCGAAGCGGCATACGCGAAAAACAAGCCGCAGGAAATCCTTGTCCGCGTCGTACGCCCGGACATGTCCGTCCGGTCGACGTTTTCCGTCGTCACCGCGAATGACGCGGGCGGGATGAGCGTCGCCGTCGCAGACCTCGGGCATGACGGGACCGCGGAGATCATCCTTGGCAACGGGCTTGGAAACGAGCCGCGCGTCCGCGTCTTCCGCGGGGACGGTTCCGAGGTCGGGTTGTTCCTCGCCTATGACGCGTCGATGGGAGTGGGCGTGAACGTCACGGCGTGCGACCTCGACGGGGACGGCACGAACGAGATCGTCACGGTGCCGATGCGCGGTGGGGCGCCCCACGTGCGCGTCTTCGACAACTTCGGGAAATTGATCGACACGGGATTCTACGCGTACGCCGAGACGATGACGAACGGTGTCAACCTCGCGTGCGGCGACATGGACGGCGACGGGCGCGCGGAGCTCGCGACGCTTCCGGCGGCGGGATCGGGACCGGACATAAAGATTTGGAAGCGGACGAACGGAACGATGGCGCTCGCGCAGGAATTCTTTCTGTTCGACGCGACGGATACGCGC
>JAHFIS010000147.1 GCA_023246275.1 Candidatus Uhrbacteria bacterium | reverse complement strand
GCGAGCGAAACAGCCACTCGGGCAGTCCGGTCAGCTTCGCGAACTTCCGAACGAACAGGCGGATGTCCGTCTGTCTACCTCCGTCCCTTTTGACGAAGTCAAGAACGCGATTCCTCGCCACGTCGCGGTACCAGCCCTGTTCCGTCAGGTCCGGAAGGGCCTCGCGCATTCGGATCAGGCTCTTCGCGGACGCGCCTTCGACGGCCGCGTCGAACGTCCGCATCATCTGCGCCGCCTGCCTCTCGACGAACGGAACCGCGTCGGGAAACCGCAGTGTCTCGACGGACAGGCCGAACAGCAGCTCCAGCTTCGCGCGCATGGCGTCGTCCAGCCCGAAGAACGTCTTGAGATCGCTCTTCATCATGAGCTCCACGCCCCGCCTGTCCTCCTCGGACAGCCCGGCCTGCTCCGCGCCAATGTCGTGCGACACCGCGAAGGCGAGAAGGAACTCCAGGTTTCCGCCCTGGATCCGAGCGGACAGGCCCGTTCGGAGCGCCGAGTCGATGACGGACCGCGGAATTTCATCGGGTCGAATGCCAAAGGACGCGGTAAGCTCCTCTTGGAGTTCCTTCGGCATTCCAAGCTCGAGCGACTCGACGTAGTGCGCCGTCGCCGCCTCGCGCATCCGCGCCGGCTCCAGTCCGAAGAACGCCAGCTCCCTCGCGGCAGGAAACAGGTTCATCCTGAGGAGAAACGCGAACTGGGGCCAGACGATCTCCTGAATTTCCTTCGAGCGAAACTTCACTTCGAGCGCGCTCGGGTTTTCACAGGCGGAGAGAACGTTTTTGGCCGCCAGGACGGCAGACTCCTCCCGCAGGAGCTTTTGCCTCACGAACGCGAGCCCAAAGTCTTCCAACGCGAAGGCCGACCGTTCCGCCTCCGAAAGGCCGAACGTCTTTTGGATGGCTTCGTAGGCAAGAGGGTCGAACATGCCAACCGCCGAGTCGATCTCGCTTTTCAGGGCGCGGTCAACCGCCTTCAGAATTTGCTCGCGCGGCGGCTTGAGCAGCTCGATGAGCGCCCTGAGTTCCGAATGGACCTGGTCGCCGAGTTTCGGATATTCCATCCAGGAACGAACGGCGCCGAACTTCGCGGCGTCCTCCCACGTAATCCCGAACGCCTCGACGATCTCCGGAAACCGATCGGTTCCCGCCGAACCGCCGATTCTCTGAAGCACGTACCCCGTCACCGCGCGCCTCGTGTTCCCGTCCGTCCTCATGAGGACGGCAAGTTCCGGAAATCGCTTGGAAAGATCGATCAGCCCCTCCGGGTAGTCGTCCAGCGTGCCAAGGAGCTCCCGGGCGAAGTCCTTGTTCGAACGAAGCTCCTCCTCGAGGCCGAGCGCCTCGATAATGCCAATGGCCGATCGAACCTGTTTCTTAGCGATTTTTGCGAAGATAATCCGCTCTGCGGTCTGAAGAACGACGGTTCGATCATTCTCGTTCGTCACCTTGGACCGCCTGAGCGCATCCTCGAAAACGGTCTCAAACCCGGGCCGATGGGAAAAATCCTCGATGGCGTAAAGGATAGAAAGCGAGTCCGGATTCTCCTCGGCCCTGACGAGTTCCATGTTCCGCACGATTCCCAGGGCGGAATTGGTAAACAGCCTTAGGAAACGCAAGGCGCGGTTCACCCCGTCCGGACCCTGGATCACCCGAGAGAACGCCTCGTCGGACAGAAATTCTCCCGAGAAATGGTGCGTCGAACAGGCTTCCAATCCTCCGGGGACGGTGGCGATGAAGTCATAAAAATCCTGTTTCGGCATCCCGAACGCGTCCGGATTCTCGATCAGCCTTTGTCCCTGGCCGGCCTCGAGGTACGCCTCGACAATCTGCGGCGTCGTAAATCCCTGTTCCTCCAGAAAGCGAACTTCTTCCTCCGCCCAGTACTGGTCCGGATGGGGTTCCGTGAGGAAGGCGACGGCTCCGACGGGATTGGCCAGCTCGCGGGCGACGTCGCCCTCCTCGCTCATCTCGAGGACCGGGACGTCGAGCCCGAGCCTGGTCGCGAGCTTCTGGCGGGCCGCAAGCAGCGCGCTTTGGTATTTCTCCAGATCGAATCCGACCTCTTGGTCCGGCTCCCCGTCGAGCCCCCTTGCGATCGCCTCGACCTCCGCGTTGCCGTTCGCGACGACGGAATCGACCAGGGCCGCGCCTTTCGCCTGCAGCCCGTCGGGATCAAGACGTCGCGCGGTCTCGACGTCGATCTTCGTCGTCGGAGGCGCGTCAAAATGGTTCGTTTGTGTCTCCATAGGATCTCAGGGCTCGACGGGTTTTATCCTTACGATTATAGCATGCGCCCGGCCGCCTTCTTATCTCGCCAGCTCGGGAAGAATGTCCATGATCGGTCGGATGATCTCAGGAATCATAACCGCTTCCACGCTCGGCGACTGTTTCCAACCTTCCCGGACACGCAAGATCTCCGCAACGAGCGTCGCCTGCGTCCTGTCCGCGATCACCGCCTGGCGCACAGCCAGGTACGACCGAACCAGCGGAGCGAGGTGATCCATTTCATAGGCCCTGCCGAAGCCGCCCGCCCGAAGGGATTCGACGATATTTTTGGCACCGCCAGCCTCCCCGATCCGTTCGCGCAGTG
>JAHFIS010000031.1 GCA_023246275.1 Candidatus Uhrbacteria bacterium | reverse complement strand
GATTTCGCGAACCGCGTCAATCGGTCGTCAGAGGAACGAAAAAGAAAAAACCGCCGCGCGTTAGCGCAGGCGGAAGGTGTAGGCGGTCGCGTTCGACTCCTCCGAGTCGGCGGCCTCGACGGCGACGGCGTCGGCCCAGGCGTCGGCGATCTCGGCGACGAGGGCGCGGACGTTCGCGATGCCGTCGTGCGAGTCTTGTGCGCGATCGACGGTGACCACTGCCTTGCCTCGTCCGCGTTGGAGTTCCTGGAGGACGCAGGACTTCGTGAGAAGCGCCCTGGCGTCGGGGGAGAGAAGGGCCGTCCACTCGGCGACGCGGATCTCGAGGATCCCGCGGGCGGCCTGCTCGGAAAGGGCGCATGCCCGCAGCGCCCGGCGAATCGGGCCGGCGTCCGGGTCCTGGACGTCCTCGCTCCGAGGAACTCGTTCTGACTCCGCGACGGCTTTCTTCGACGGGTCGTTCGTCCCGCGGTCGAGCGCCTTGCCAATCCAGTCCGAGATGACCGACTCGATGTCCGGGCCCTCGGGAACGCCGCCTTCCCTGAGCATCTTTCGTATTTCCTCGATGATTCCTCGTTCGGATCGGCAGAAGCTCGCGCACGTCCCGCTCTGCGTGTCCCACAGATGGAAGCGCGTGTCCAAGCCCTGTCTGTACGCCTCGACGTAGATGGCCATTTGTTCACCTGGTGTTCGCGTAGAGTAGGGCGGAATGCCGGTCGCGTCAAGGGTTTTGGGGAGACCCGGTCCTCGGTATCTGGTATGATGTTTCATATGCAAAAATCACGCTTTGAGTCGTTCGTGTCCCCCGAACAGATCCGGACCTACTATGGAAACGCCGAGGTTGCCAAGGAAGTTGAGCGGCTCGACGGGTTGCACGCGCAGCTCGACGGGGAGCTGAGGGAAATGCAGGCCCGCGTTCGCGAAACGTACGACGGCGACGAGAAGGAAGGCCTCGTGGAAACGCTCGGCAAGCTGCGCGAGCTGAGTCAGATGATCCTCGTGGAAATGCGCCGGCTGCAAAGGCAGTTTCCAATCCCCACCGATCTTGGCGCGGCAACGTAGAAACCGACAAAAAATCCCTCGCGAACGCGAAGGATTTTTTGGTGACCTCACCGGGAATCGAACCCGGGTTTGCTCCGTGAGAGGGAGCCGTCCTAGCCGCTAGACGATGGGGCCAGTTTTGCGAGACGTTCTCACGACGGGAGAATATCAGATAAAAAAACGGCGGTCAAGCGTCCTGCTCGACGGCCGTCAGGCAGCGGGTAAGGTAATCCGCGAGGGAGCAGGGTTCCGGGAGCATGGCGCGGTGGGCCGCGATGAGCTCGGCGGCGAACAGGGCGATGCGGGACTCCTCCGCGTGGGTCTCGACGAGCGCGGCGAGGACGCCGGGAGCGAGCGCGGGTTCGCGGACGATGTCCTCGAGGAGTTCTGCCCACGCGGCCGGGAACGCCTGGACGAAGGCGGCGAGCTCCTCCAGGTCGACGCCATGCGCACGGGCACGGAAGCACGCGCGCAGGTAATAGCCGCCTTGCTCCATGATCGCGTCGATCTCCTCCATCTCAATCTCGCGCTCCTCGACGCGGTTCACCCGGTCGAGGCGGTTGGCAACCTCTCGGTCCATGATGGTCAGCGCGTCGGCGACCAGGTCTGGGTTGCTCGTCCACTCGGCAGGAACGGGATCGCCGTCGACCTCGCGCTCGAGCATTCCTTCGACGTCGATGACCCGGTTCAGCAGGTGCTCGTACAGCTGGTACGCGTCCTGCGCCTCGTCGCCGGTGTCCTCCGCGACGGAGCCGAGGACGCGCAGGCGGCGGAGGAAGCGAGACATGTCTTCCAGGCCGTAGCGCAGCTCGAGAGCCCAGGCTTCCGAGGCGATGAACAGGCCGAACAGCTGGTCGTCCGGATCCGGAAGGGATCCGCGGAGCATCTGCGCCGCGTGGATCCATCCCGTCGTCAGGTCCGTCCCGGATTCGCGGGCGACCTGTCGGGCGTAGCAGGAGAGCATCTCCTGCATCGGGTCCACGGGATGGGCGTAGTTGATCGTGATCTCCGAGAGGCGTTCCTGCAGCCAGTCGAACCGCTCCTGGTCCCGGGAAAAGTCCTCGTTCTTCAGCCGCAGTGCCAGCGCGTTGATCTGTGGTGACATGGGTGGTTCCTCGCGCCGAGCCTATAGGAGCCGCGGATGCCCGTCAAGAAAAAAGATGACCGCCCTAGGCGATCATCATCTTTGCCGTCGCCTCGACCGCGGCCCGGGCGTATGGGCGCAATCGCGGCTGGATCTGGTCCGGGTCGATCTCGGGGCCGAGGATGCCGAGGCCGATCGGCTTCATGAACTCGAGCATGAGGCGGATGATGGCGTCGTACACCACCTCGCCCATGACCAGGCCGTGCTTGGTCGCGCCGCGCTCGATGATGCCGAGTGCCACGCAGCCGTCAATCTCGCCGCGCGCGAGCAGGCGCTTGAGCGCGAGCGGCTTTTCGATGGATCCCGGGACCCACACGAGTTCGACGATGTTCAGCCCGAGCTCGGCCGCGGTCTGCTTGGCCTCGTCGAGCATTTCCGACACTTCCTTCGTGTGGAACGATCCGAGGACGATGGCGATGCTTTTCATACAGGGAAGGATGGAGGATTTGAGGGTTTTAGGATTTGGATAGGTACGCCTCGACGGTGTCGACGATCGCTTGCGTCTTCGAGTCTATCTCGAGGTTCGCCTTGTCGCCTGACTTCTTGAAGCCGAACGTCGTGATCTTGAGCGTCTCGGGAATCAGCCAGACGGTGAACGTCGCATCGGCGCGATGCACGTCGACGACGGTGAGCGAGCAGCCGTCGAGGGCGACGAATCCTTTGGGGAGGATGTACTTCATCCATTCTTTTGGGGCGCGGAAGGTGATGACGTGGTTGTTTTCCGGCGCGTCGACCGCGACGATCTCCGCGGTTCCGGTGACGTGGCCGGAGACGACGTGCCCGCCGACCTCGTCGCCGACGCGGTAGGATCGTTCGACGTTGACGCGCGAGCCGACGACGAGCGAGCCGACCGTCGTACGCTCCAGCGTTTCCTGCATCGCGTCGAACGAGACCTTGTCCCCGTCGATTCCTGCCGCCGTGAGGCAGACCCCGTCGATGGCGACGGACGCGCCGATCCGCAGGCCGTCCGCGTATCCCGCGGGGAGTTCGACAACGAACGACGCAAGCCCCGGCCGCGCGTGTCCCGAGACGACCGTTCCGAGCCCTTTGACGATTCCTGTGAACATAGTGAGAACATCCTACACCGGCGCTGTGCTATAATACAACCATGCTCCTCCAAGAATTGTTTTTTGAGATCGGGACGGTCGTCGTCCTTGCGGCTTCGCTCGCGATGGTTGTTTCGCGTCTGAGGCTTCCGCTCGTGATCGCGTATATCGTCACGGGAATCCTCGTGGGGCCGAGCGCGTTCGCCCTGACGCGGAATCCGGAGACGTTCGAGGCGCTGTCGAAGATCGGCGTGGCCTTTCTGCTGTTCACGGTCGGGCTCGGGCTGAACTGGCGGCGGATGAAGGACGTGGGAGGGATCGCGCTGGCGACCGGCGTCGGTGCTGGTGACGTCGGTGGTCGGGTTCGTGATCGGGCGGCTGGTGGGGC
This sequence comes from Candidatus Uhrbacteria bacterium, assembly GCA_023246275.1. Taxonomy (GTDB): domain Bacteria; phylum Patescibacteriota; class Patescibacteriia; order UBA9934; family GWF2-40-263; genus YC12-FULL-57-11. The sequence goes on along the minus strand of JAHFIS010000031.1, from coordinate 4,258 downwards.
TGACGACGGTGACCGCGCTGTACGTGGCGGTGGCGTTCTCGTTCTCGAGCACGATCGTGATCGTGAAGCTGCTTTCCGACAAGGACGAGCTCGACACGCTGTACGGCCGCATCAGCGTCGGGTTCCTGCTCGTGCAGGACTTCATCGCGATGTTTATCCTGCTGGGCCTTGGAGCCATCGGGAGCGGCGCGAGCCTGCCGGACATTGTCGCGCAGACGCTCATCAAGATCGCGTTTCTCGTCCCCGTCCTCATGATGGTCTCCGCCTACCTTGTCCCGCGCCTCGTGGCGTTCGCCGCCAAGTCGCAGGAGCTTCTGTTCGTCTTCTCCGTTGCCTGGTGCTTCCTCATAGCGGGCCTGCTCGTCTGGTTCGGCTTCGGCGTGGAGATGGGCGCGCTCATCGCGGGAATCACGCTTTCCGGGACGGTGTTCGAGCGCGAAATCGGCGCGCGCATCCGGTCACTGCGCGACTTTTTCCTCCTCATCTTCTTCGTCGTCCTCGGCACGCACCTCAACGTCTCCTCCGTTGGATCGCTCCTGATCCCGACGATCGTATTCTCGCTCTATGTCCTCGTCGGAAATCCGATCCTCGCCATGCTCGTCATGCGCGCCCTGGGCTACCATCCGCGTACCGGCTTTCTCTCCGGGACTACGGCCGCGCAGATCTCCGAGTTTTCCTTTATCGTGATCGCCGCGGGGATCGCGCTCGGTCATCTCGACCCGTCGGTCCTGACGCTCGCGACCACCGTCGGGCTCGTGACGATCGCCGCGTCGTCGCTCATCATTCAGCACAATGCGGACATTTACGACGTTCTTCGGCCGTTGTTCCGTTCCATGGAGCCGGCGCGATCGCTCGCGCGTGAGCACAAGGCGGTTCATCCGGAAGCAAAGACGTATCTCTTCGGTCTGCACGACATCGGCACGGCGGCCCTGGAGGCGCTTCAGGAAATCCGCCAGCCGTTCGCGGTCGTGGATTTCGACCCGACGGTTATCCGCAACCTGGAGCGGGTAGGAGTCCCCGCCATCTACGGCGACGCGGGCGATGACAGCTTCCTTGAGGAAATCGGCATCGAGCGCGCGAAGTTCATCGTGTCGACGATCCCGGACGTCAGCGTGTCGCTTGAGATTCTCGGGTACCTTCGGGGAGAATCGTTCGCGGGGACGGCCGTGGTATCGGCGCGGACGAAGGACGAGGCCGAGAAGTGCTACGCGGCGGGAGCGACGTACGTGATCATTCCGACGGTGCTCGGGGGAGAGAAGCTGCGCGAGCTGCTCGCGGAGAAGAAGGCACGGAGGCCGTCGTGGCAGAGGCTGGCGGAATTGGCGCGGGTTAGCTAGAATATTCGCATATGAATGATTCGAATCGATCCGAACACGGTGTGCGCGCCGAGTTTAAAGGCGCGTCTTCTCCGATGGACACCTCGAGAATTGACAAGATGCGACGGGACCACGAGAACTATCTGAAGAGCATCGGCCTTCCAAAGAACGTGGCAGAACGTCCGCGCGATCCAGAGAGCGTCCTGAAAACGGAAATATTGAAAGTGGACCTCGAGATCGAACGCGTCAGCAAAGAAATACACGAGATGGAACAGCTCGGATCGAATGCGTCCGTGATTGACGGAAGGAAGGCTCTTCTCGAGACATACCGCCATATCCAATCGGAAAAAGGCGAGGATTTGGTCCGTCTGATCGCGCAGAAAAAGCTCGAACAACAGTTTGGACGGATTCCGAAAAAGGCGGCCTAATCCCTGCGCCGTTGACACGGGAGCCATTTTCTGATACCGTCATTTCTCACCCTGGAGGGTCACATGAGCGCGGAAGTGTTTCAAATTCCGGAACCGGGTATCTCGGCTGCCCGGTTCCCCGACGCGCAGACGCGCATCATCCCGTTTCCCGAGAGGATTCTCACCCTTCGCGAGGAACGGTACTTCGCTCGGATCGCCGGAATCTCCGTGATTCGCGACGACGCCGAGCTGCAGCTTGAAATCTGGTACCGAAATCCCAATGAGACCAACGACTCGCTCTGGTTCTTCAACCGTGACCTGTCGCTCGTCGTGAACGTCCGCGGGCGCTGGCAGCGGTTCGTGGTCTCCCAGCATTCGGACTGGAGCGAGCGCATGGCCATCGCGACACTTCGTCCTGAGCCGTACCAGATGGACGAGGACCGGTTTGAAACGCTTCGTGCCGACGCCGTCCTGATCGAGTCGAACGGCTTCTGCGCCGCCTACGTCCGGAACGCGCGAATTCCCCTGGCGCCCTAACGGCGTCCTTTTCTTTTCCAGAGCCTTGACACGATAGTTTGGCACTCGTACAATGAGAGTGCTAATTTTCATTTTATGCGTTTGGAACCGAGACAAGAGGCCATTCTGAAGGCGATCGTCGACGAGTACATCCGGTCGGCCCAGCCGGTCGGGTCGCGTTCCGTCGCGGAGTTGTCCGGAAGCCTGGTCTCACCGGCGACGATCCGCAGCGAGATGGCCGCGCTTGAGGACGAGGGGTTCATCGTTCAGCCGCACACGTCGGCCGGGAGGATTCCCACCGAGAAGGCATACGTCTACTATCTCCAGAACTTTGTTTCCGCCGAGCCCGGTCATGCGGCCAGCGCTCAACTCCGGAAGTCGGTTGCGGACGGGCGGTCGACGGGGACAGGGGAGCCGGACATGCGGGACCTTGCGCGAACGCTCATGGAACTGTCGGGCGAGATGGCCATCGTGGCCGTCGACCCGCGCAACAGTTATTACTCCGGCGTCGCGAACCTCGTGGGAAAGCCCGACTTCAGCGACATCGCGGTCGTCCAGGAGCTTTCCAGGATGTTAGACCGCTTTGACCAGCTGGTCGGCGAGGTGTTCGATCGCATGACAAGCGAGCCGCAGGTGCTCATCGGCAGCGAAAACCCGTTCGGCAAGGACATGAGCGCGGTCATGGTCAAATGCCGTCTTCCGAACGGGCAGATCGGCATCCTCGGACTGATCGGCCCGATGCGCATGGATTACGGGCGCAATCTCGGACTCGTGACGGATATTCAAGAAATTCTAGACGATTCTCTATGAGCGACGAACAAGACGTGACGGTCGAGCCGACCGTTGAGGCTGTCCCGGAGGACAAGTCCGCCGAATATCTCGCCGGTTGGAAACGCGCCCTTGCGGATTATGACAACCTGAAGAAGGAACAGGGACGCGAGCGCGTCGAGATGAGGGCGGCGGCCACGGCCGACGCGGCGAGCCGGATCATTCCGGTGATCGACAACTTCGATACCGCGGTAAAGTTCGTCCCGGATGGGATCGACGACAAGCTGAAGAACTGGCTCATGGGCATCTTGTTCGTCCAGACCCAGCTCGACGAGGTCCTTCGACAGATGGGCGTGGAACCGTTCGGCGAAGTCGGCGATCCGTTCGATGCGAACCTGTACGACGCGGTCGGCGAGCGATCGGACGAGAAGGTCGCCCAGAACGCGATCGTCGAGGTCGTCGCGCGAGGCTGGAAGATGGGAGGCAAGATCGTGAGGCCGGGGAAAGTCATCGTAAACAAATAACAATTTTTCTATGGCAAAGATTCTTGGAATCGACCTTGGAACGACCAACTCGTGCATGTCCATCATCGAGGGCGGACAGCCGAAGGTTTTGGAAAATCGCGAGGGGGCTCGCACGACGCCGTCGATGGTGGCGGTGACGAAGACAGGCGAGCGCCTGGTCGGGGCTCCGGCGAAGCGTCAGGCCGTCACGAACGCCGAGAGCACGCTGTTCTCGATCAAGCGGCTGATTGGCCGTCGATTTGACGACGCCGAGGTGCAGCGCGACATGAAGACGATGCCGTACAAGATCGTGAAGAAGGGGGATGGCGTGGCGATCAAGATGGCCGACAAGGAGTATACGCCGGAGGAGATCTCCGCGATGATCCTTGGGAAGCTGAAGGCGGACGCCGAGGAGAAGCTCGGGGAGAAGATCACGCAGGCCGTGATCACCGTCCCGGCGTATTTCGACGACGCCCAGCGCGCCGCGACGAAAGTTGCCGGCGAGATCGCGGGACTCGAAGTGCTGCGCATCATCAACGAGCCGACCGCTGCCGCCCTGGCCTACGGCTTTGACAAGAAGAAGGGCGAGCAGGTGATGGTGTACGACCTTGGGGGCGGAACGTTCGACGTCTCCGTGCTCGACGTGTCGGCCGACACGGTCGAGGTGAAGTCGACGAACGGCGACACGCACCTTGGCGGAGACGACTTCGACCGCTGCGTCATCGACTGGATCGTGGATGAGTTCCGC
>JAHFIS010000146.1 GCA_023246275.1 Candidatus Uhrbacteria bacterium | reverse complement strand
TTCTCCTCGTGGAACAGCGTCCAAACCGTCTCGGCCACGACGCTCGCGTCGTACGTCGACGGCGGCATGGCCACGTTCGCCCCGGGCACCAAGGTGAAGATCGCGAATGACGCCCGCGTCTACGTGGTCGGCGACGACGGCAAGCTCCACTGGATCGAAACCCAGACGGTCGCCTACTCGCTGTACGGTTCCGACTGGAACAAGAACATCGTCACGATCACCCAGCAGGACCTCGTCACGAACGCGCTCGGAACGCCGGTCGCGAGCGAGGCGGACCTGCAGTCGATCTAAATCGAAATTAAACCGCTGGCACAGGCCAGCGGAAACGGGATGTTCCGCACGTCCCCTTTCCGCCCGCCTGTGGCTTCCGGAAATCGCCGGGATTCAGAAGGAAGGCACTACCAATCGTTTGCTCGTGAAGCGCTTGGGTCGGTCCCGTCTTTGGGGATTGTTCCAAGCGTTGCGCACTGGCAGTCGGAGGTTCAGATGGGAAATGCAGACGCGGGCTTGCTCGCCGTAGAGAACATGTCCGCCGCGATCCGCAAGGGCCGTCTCTCCCCGCAGGCCGTGGAGGGCGTCCTCAAGGGCCATGCCGTCTTCGGCCCCCTGGCCGAGGCGTTCCTGCGCGGCGACATCGGGACGGACCGGTTGTCGGCCCTCCTCACTCCGAGGGTCGCAAAACCCCGGCCCGCCAAGAAGGCTGCGGTGACCTGCCCCGCGATCCCGCTCACGCCCGATCAGGAGCGCGTGAAGGCGTTTCTCGGCGACGCGTTCGTGAGCCCGGAGAAGTACGCGAAGGCGTTTCACCTGCCGGGAATCAGCGATGCCGACCTCGCGAAGCTCGCCGTGATCCCGTGGTCGAACGAGGAGCTGCTCGAGGAGATCAACCTCGGCGCGGTGCTCTATCCGCATGTCAAGGACGTCACGCTCCCGACGCTTCGCAAGACGTTCGGCGCGAGCCAGCGCCGCCAGCCGTGCTTTTACAACGACAACGACTGGTGGAAGGACGATATGCACGCGAGTCTGCGTGATCACATGCTCCCCACCGGATGGCGTCTCGTCCGTACCCGCGAGGAGCCGAACTCGACCAGCATCACCTGGGACGCGCAGCTCGCGCTCGTCCCTGCGACCCATGACCGCACCTGGACGCTCGAGATCGCGGAGATGACGATGCTCTCCTACCGGCTTTGGAAGCTCCGTCCGCTCAAGGACAAGTACGCCTGGTGCCAGGATCTGGATGGCAATGGCTTCCGCTCCCTGGCTGGCCGCTTCGATCCGACGGGCCTCAACCTGTTCGGCTACCGCCCCTCGCGCGCCTGGTTCGGCCACGCTCTCGTGCTCTCCCGGAAGCCGTCACAGCCCTCGGTCCTCGGAACCTCGGCGTAGCCAGGTCCTTGAACCTCGGCCCTCGGAACGGCTCTGCTGTCCCGAGGGCATTTTTGTTATACTGTCGGCAGACAGGATCATGAACGGACGGCCACGGCCGTCCGTCTCCCGTCCGCGGCGTCGGCACGTTCGTCAAAGTCGTTCGGCAGCGTTGCCGCGCGAGCGCACGGACCCGATTTCCGCCGTGGGGTTGTGACACTTCGTTTGCCCGCCTTCGCGCGGATGGCTCGACCAAATCGTTGAGTCTGCCGCCAAGACGCATCTGGCCACTCGTGGCTCCCGCCGCCTGGGAAACCTCGCGGCGGCAATTGGACGGACGGGCAAGCTCATCTGGATGGCAATGGCAACCGCTCCCTGGCTGGCAACTTCGATCCGAGGGGCCTCAACCTGAACGGCAACCACCCCTCGAACGCCTGGAACGACAACGCCCTCGTGCTCTCCCGGAACTTTTCCAACCCCACTATTTCAAAAATTTCATCCAGCCTCCGACCATCCTCCCGATCTCGTTCAGCTTTGCCTGGACGGAAACGTATTGGTCATTGGTGAGGCACCGCGCGGCCTTCGCCGTGCGGAACAGCACCTTGGCCACCTCGAGCGACGCGCTCGCGCTCTCGACGAACGGCCGCTTTCCGGCGGATTCGTGGTACGCGGCATTGCAGATGGACGCGAGCGCGTCGAGCAGCGTTTCGTCGCACTTCGTGCCGAGTGAGTATCGCTTAGACTTTGGAAACTTCGCGTGGATCTCAGACCACTGGAGATAAAGGGCCTCGAACGTATGGAGAACAGGAACGTCCGTCAGCTCGCGCTTAACTTCGGCAGCGTTGGGGGGCAGCCTCCTGGAGTCGTTGCATAGCGTTGAAAATATTTTTTTAGCGTGGGAGAAATTTTCGACGGGAAAGCGGTCGCGGCCCGACGTGATCGCGTTCCAGGCACATCTCGAGGATAACTTGTTTTTCATCCGCGATCAATTGCGCGACGGGACGTACCGGCACGATCCGTATCACGCGTTCCTGGTCCACGACCCAAAGCGGCGCGAGATTCACAAGTCGACGGTAAAGGACCGCGTCGTGCACCAGGCGCTCGTGAACGTAATCGAGCCGTTATTCGAGAGGCGGTTTATCTTCGACAGCTACTCGTGCCGCCTTGGGAAGGGAACGCATTTAGGGGTTCGGAGATTGCAGGACGCGCTCGTGAGGATGAGTCGAAACGACACGAGACAGGTCTGGGTT
>JAHFIS010000145.1 GCA_023246275.1 Candidatus Uhrbacteria bacterium | reverse complement strand
GGCGATATCATTTCCATCGCCGCAAACAAGGACGGAAAGATTGCGGTCATGTCCTCGAGCCAAGCCTCGTTCAACGAGACGATCTTCGTGGAAATCTGGGGCGTCCCCGAGGAAAAGCTCCGCGCCTACTACGAGCGCCAGGCCGCCGTCGCCGACGACGAGGAAATTCCCGAACTCCCGTACGTATGAGCGAATTCCAACGCATCCCGTCCTGCCCGACCTGCGGCAAGCCGCTGCCGTGCATTTTGCACGACCGCCGGACGCGCGAGGCGCTGCTGGCGCCGGAAATTGAGCGGCCGACGATGGAGCTGCTTCGAAGCGGGGAACGAAACGGCGAACAGCGGGGAGAAATCGTTGCGCGGCCCGTACGGGACGGGAAGACGTTTGTTTACTCGGTTGGCAGCGAGGGCGCGGCCTTGCTTGATCTGAAGACGGGTGAGAGCGAAGGGTTGATCAAGATGGGCATCGCGCCGTCCGAGTTGGGCGCGATCGCGCTTCCAACCGGTGGGTTTGTGATGTTCGGGCATGACGCCGCGAACGGTCGTCCGGCGTTCCTTCTTGTCGACGCGTTCGGACGTCCGTCGCGGCGCGTCCTGGAGGCGTTCGCGTCAAAGCTTGAGGTCGAAAAATCGAAGGCGTCCGCGCCCTCGGAACGTATCCTCGATCGGATGGACGAGATTGTCGGGACTTCTTCCGGCCGCGGGCTCGCGTTCGTCATTGATTTTCACGTCGTGGAGAATGAGGAGGAAGGTCCCTCGGAATACCGCGGGAAATCCCAGCGAATCTTCGCGGTGGATGCCGAATCCGGCGAGGTTGTCGCAAAGGAAATCGGTGCCATCCAAAGAGATCCGATTGACAAGGCGTACGCGCTGCCGGACGGAAGGCTGGTTACCAAGTCCTCGGGGGAGATTTGCGTTCTCGAGGTGCGGCCTGACGGAACGGTCGCGATGGATCCCATTCTTCTGAGGAAGGACGAAGAGCGGTTCCTTCTTAAACAGCTTTCGCCGACAGACTGGGTATGCCTTTCCTTCAATAAGTACGGAAACTCGATCCTTTCGAGGCATCATGTCGTTTATGCGAACGGAAGGATCGCGGTCCGGGAAATGCAAAACGAGGATCTGGACGACGTGCATTCGCTGACGCCTCTCGATGGCACGCGTTCGGTCGGTCTGCGCCATCATGCGTTGGTCGAGGTCGACGTGGCCGCCGATCCGCCGTCCGTTCGAACGATCGCGCCTTCGCGAGCAGACGTTTGGATGCAAGATATCGCAAGCCTCGGGAACGGGCAGGTGATGATTCGGTCTCGGGAACGGTTGGGAAGAAGGCAGTTTAACGAACTCTGGGGCGTGCCCGAGGATAAGCTCAGGGCGTATCACGAAAGCATGGTCGCCGCCGACGCCGACGAGGAAATTCCCGAACTCCCATTCGTATGAGCGAATTCCAACGCATTTCGTCCTGCCCGACCTGCGGCAAGCCGCTTCCGTGCATTTTGCACGACCGCCGGACGCGCGAGGCGATGCTGGCGCCGGAGATCGAACGTCCGTCGATGGAGAAGCTGCGGAGCTGGGAATGGAACAGGGGCCGTTACGGCGGACTGGCAATGCATGCGATGGTCGGTGGAAAGGCGCTTGTGTACGGGGATGACAGCGAACAGATGTCTCTGCTTGACCTAAAGTCCGGAAAGAAAGAAGACGTGGGAACGCTTGACGTCTCGCCGTCTTCGCTGGGTACGATCGCGCTTCCGACCGGAGGGTTCCTTCTGTACGGTAAGGACTACGATCATCCCGCCATGGTCGCCGTGGATGCATCCGGACGTTCGTCGGGCAACATACTTCAGAAATTCACGGACGCGTTGGAAGTTCCCGTCTATGCGGCGTCTTCGGCGGTTGAAATGGGGTTCGGAGCGGCCGAGGAACATACCAAGATGACGAAGGGAACGAGCAAGTCAAAGAGACCGTTCCGGCCGTCGCATATGGACGTGTCGGGCATTGATCTGTTTCGGAGAGGGGATTATCGCATGGATCAGCTGGATGCAATGGTCGGAGTGAGTGCTGACCGCGGGTTGGCGTTTGTGGGCACCTGGGAAGTCAGTCTTTGGGACGACGAGGAAATTGCGAAAGACCCCGTGGAGGAATCTCAGCGGTTATTTGCGCTGGACCTCAAATCCGACCCGCCCGCGTCGAGGGAAATCGGCATCGTGCCAGAGCCGGCGGTCGATTCGGCGTTTGCGCTTCCGGACGGAAGGCTGCTCGCCGTCTCCCTCGCGGAGGTCCGTATTCTCGACGCACGCCTTGAAGGAACGGTCCTCGCGGAGCCGATTATTGTCGCCGGGGAGGACGAGCGGGTAAACGTGCAGCAAATCGCGCCTGCCGAATGGATTTGCCTCGTCATGGACAAGTATGCAAACACTATCATCTCCCGGGGCCGGATCTCCTATGCGGACGGAAAGCTTACGACGAGGGATTTTCTTAGCGGGAATTTGGACGAGGTGGCGTCGATTACAGTGATGGACAACAAGCATTCGTTAGGTTCGAGCGGGACGCAGCTGGTTCGGGTTGACATGACGGTCGATCCTCCGGACGTCGTCCCCCTTGAGGTCCCCCGGGTTGAAATTGGA
>JAHFIS010000144.1 GCA_023246275.1 Candidatus Uhrbacteria bacterium | reverse complement strand
CGGAGCAGGGAAGGCGCCTTGTCCTCCTCGGAGGCGGGCCGGGCGTCGCGGAGTCTGCCGCGGACGCGATGCGGAGACAGTTCGTGGGCCTCGACGTAAATGTCGCCGACGTCGGAATCGTCCACGTCGACGAGATCGGACGTAAGCGGATTTCCGACGACCGCACGAATTCCTCTTACATCGAAAACGCGGATGTCGTCGCCGTTGCGCTCGGCATGGGAAAGCAGGAGCGGTTCATCGAGGCTCTTCGAACCTCGGCACCTCCGAACCCTCATCACACCTCTCCCCGCATCTACGTCGGCGTCGGCGGCGCTCTCGACATGATCGCCGGAACGAAGCGACGCGCGCCTTCGTTCGTCCGTCAAGTCGGACTCGAATGGCTCTGGCGGCTCGTCATCGAGCCGCGGCGATTCCGACGCATTTTTAACGCGGCGATCGTCTTCCCAGCGGTCGTCGTCTGGGATACACTGAGGCGGCATCGGTTCCTCGACGCGTGTCGCGCGACCGTTCCGGAAATCTTGAATCAACTGAAAGGAAATTAGAAATTATGTCCGTCCGAACCCGCTTTGCACCGTCTCCCACAGGCTTTCTCCATGTCGGCGGACTTCGCACGGCGCTATATAACTATCTTCTCGCTCGGCAGCAATTTGGGACGTACATCCTTCGCATCGAGGACACGGACCGCGAGCGGTTCGTTCCAGGCGCGGTGGAATCGCTGCTTCGGATGTTTGAGCGCGTGAATCTTTTGCCGGACGAGGGTCCTCGTCTCGCCGATGGGATCGTCACGCAGACCGGGGACGTCGGGCCGTACGTGCAGTCCGAGCGGCTTCCGATCTATGCGGAATACGCGAAGCAGCTTCTGGGCGCCGGGGCCGCGTACGCCTGCTTCTGTTCGTCGGAGCGGCTCGATGGCCTTCGCAAGCAGCAGGAGATTGCCAAGCTGTCGACGAAGTACGATCGCCACTGTCTCAACCTTCCTGCGGAGGAAGTTTTACGACGCTTGGCTGTCAATGAACCCCATGTCCTCCGACTCCGCGTCCCGGAAGGAGAGACCTCGTTCAGGGATGAGATTCGCGGAACGATTACGATCAATAACGCCGAGGTCGACGACCAGGTTCTCATGAAGTCCGACGGGTTTCCGACGTACCACATGGCCGTGGTCGTCGACGACCACCTGATGAAGATCACCCATGTCATTCGCGGCGAGGAATGGATTTCGTCCACGCCGAAGCATGTCATCCTGTACCGACTGTTCGGCTGGGACGCGCCGTTGTTCGCGCACCTTCCGCTCCTGCTGAATCCGGACAAGTCCAAGCTGTCGAAGCGCCAGGGCGACGTCGCGGTCGAGGACTATCTGGCGAAGGGATATCTTCCGGAGGCGCTCGTGAACTTCGTGGCGCTGCTCGGGTTCAACCCAAAGGCGGACCAGGAGATCTATGCGATCGACGAGCTGATCGAGCTGTTCGACCTGACGAAGATTAACAAGTCGGGCGCCGTGTTCGACCAGGCCAAGCTGAACTGGATGAACGGGCAGTACATCATGAGGAAGACGGCGACGGAGCTCGTCGCGCTCGTGAGGCCGTTTCTCGACGCCGCTGGAAAGACCGTCGACGCGGCGCTGCTCGAGAAAATCTGCACGATTGAGAAGACGCGCATGGAGCGTCTGACGGATATCGTCGCGATCGTCGACGCATACGTTTCGGTCCCGACGTTCGATCCGGCGATTCTCGTGTGGAAGAAGGCGGACGCGGCGGATAGTCGCGCCAACCTCGTCGGAATCCGTGACCATCTGTCGACCGTCGACGAGACCGTCTGGAGCGAGATCGCCATGGTCGAATCGTCCATTAAGGCGTATATTGAGGCAAAGGGATTGTCGAACGGGAACGTCCTTTGGCCGACCCGCGTGGCACTGTCCGGCCGTGCCGCGTCGCCGAGCCCGTTCGAGCTCGCCTGGGCGCTTGGCAAGGACGAGACGATGCGACGACTCGCGAGCGCGATTGTAGAAATCTAGCATGAAAAAACCGTTCCTCGTCATTCCGTTCTTAGTCGCAGCGACGTTTGTCGCCGTGCGATTTGCGTTTGCGGATACGACGGACGCGTCTCCTGCAACGGTGACCGATCCGCAGATCGTTGGGACGATCAACGACCTGAACGGCCAGATCGCGCAGAAGAAGGCCGAGGCGGACAAGCTGAGTGGGAGCATCGCGACGTACCGGAAAAAGATCGCGGACGCGGAGGCGCAGAGCGCGACGCTGACGAACGAGATGGAACTGCTCGACAACCGCGTCGCGAAAACCGAGCTGGACATCCAGGCGACGGACGGAGACATCTCCGCGACGAACGACGAGATTCAACTCCTCCAGACGCGCGCGGACGCGATCGAGAAGCAGCTTGGGATGGATCGCGCGTCTCTTGGGGACATCCTTCGCAAAATGGATACCTACGACAATGACATGACGCTCCAGCTGCTGTTCGGTTCCGATTCGTTCGGCGAGCTGTTCGACAGATTGCAGCAGCTTGCGAGCGTCACGGACGACCTGAAGAGCGCGCTGACGCGGGCCGAGGCCGAAAAGACTTCCGTTGAAAACGACCGGACCGCGCAGGTCGGCAAGCGGACGCGCCTCGCCGCCCTGCAGGCGGACCAGCTCAGGCAAAAGGACCTGTTGGACGAGGAGAAGCAGTCGAAGG
>JAHFIS010000143.1 GCA_023246275.1 Candidatus Uhrbacteria bacterium | reverse complement strand
GACTGGGACTTCGGGGAATCCTCTGGCACCGACTGGCTTTCGTTTTCCGTCGACTGGAAATGCGGCGACCGCGAGCTTACGCCGGCGGAAATCTCGGGCCTTGCCTCGGGATACGGCAGGTTCATCCGCGCGGCCGACGGGTCGTTCGTCGAGATCTCCAACCAGGATCTGGTTCGCCGTCTCTCCGAGATCGCGGACGTCACCGGCCGACAGTCCGTTACGCGCGCGCGGGCCATCGAGCTCGCGCTCCTCGCGGGCGAGAGCGTGGGCGTGCGCCTGCGCGAGACCACGGACTCGATCGCGACGTTTTTGCGTGATTCGAAGGAGGGGAAGCTTATCGTGGAACCGGACATCCCGGCGGACATTTCGGCGGTGCTTCGTCCCTACCAGCGAGAGTCCGTCGCCTGGGCGCTTTTTCTTCGAAAATACCGCTTTGGCGGAGTGCTGGCCGACGACATGGGACTTGGAAAGACGCTCCAGGCGCTCGCGATCATCTCGACGGAGCGTGCCTCGGAAATGCCGCCGTCGCTCGTCATCTGCCCGAAGACGCTCATCTCCACGTGGGTCGCGGAGTCGAAGAGATTCACGCCTAAGCTTAGGGTGGGAGCCGTCGACGGAAATGCCAAGGAACGCAAGGCCGTCCTCGAGAACGCGGCTTCGTACGACCTGCTCGTGACGTCCTACTCGCTGTTTCAGCGTGACGCGAAGCTGTATCAGAAAATCCCGATGCACTACGCGATCCTCGACGAGGCACAGTACGTGAAGAACTCGAAGACCGCGACGGCACTTGCCGTGAAGACGCTGAAGGCGACGCACCGGCTGGCATTGACCGGAACCCCGCTTGAGAACGGCGTGCACGAGCTGTGGTCGCTGTACGATTTTCTCATGCCGGGGCTGCTCGGTGACCAGGCGTCGTTCCGCACGACGTTCGAGAAGCCGATCAAGGAGTTCGGAGACAACGAGCGGCTGCAAACGCTGAAGCGTCGCGTGAAGCCGTTCCTGCTGCGCCGCACGAAGGAATCCGTCGCGCCCGAGCTGCCGCCGCGCATCGAGCAGAACGACTGGTGCGAGCTCACCGAGGTGCAGGCTTCGCTGTACGCGGAGGTGCTTGCGTCGACGCGCCGCGACGTGTTCGAGGCGGTCGAGAAGAAGGGGTTCAATCGGTCGCGCATCGAGATCCTTGCCGCGCTGACTCGGCTCCGACAGGTGTGCAACCATCCGGCATTGGTTGACAAGCGGCTGTCGAAGGGCGAGGACGTTTCGGGAAAATTGGCGTACGCGCTCGAGCTGCTTCGCGAGGCTGCCGACGGGGGACATAAGGTTCTGTTGTTCAGCCAGTTCACGAGCATGCTCGACCTGATCCGTCCCGAGCTCGAAAAGATGGGGATAGGCCACGTGACCATCGAAGGGAAGACCAAGGACCGCGCGGCGGTCGTGGAGCAGTTCCGAATCGATCCGACCAAGCAGGTGTTCCTCCTGTCGCTTCGGGCAGCCGGAACGGGCCTGACCCTGACCGAGGCAGACACCGTCGTCCTCTACGACCCGTGGTGGAACCCGATGGTCGAGCGCCAGGCGATGGACCGCGCCCACCGCATCGGCCAGACCAAGTCGGTGAACGTCCACAAGCTGGTGACGAAGGGAACGATCGAGGAGGAGGTGCTGGCGCTCCAGGAGAAAAGGAAGGCGATCTTCGACGCGGTCGTGTCGGATTCCGCGGAAGGGCTGAAGGGACTGACCTGGGAGGACGTTCAGGGGCTGTTCGCGTAAACCCGAAGCAAAATACTGTTTGTCACACGGGGACGGACAGTTTTTTATTGCGAAGGTTAGCTAAATTAACTTGGTCAGGGATTGACAAGTCTGCCGTTTTGTGATATCGTTCCCCCTTCGCCATGAAGCCGGGATTGGGTTCCAAGCCGTGGATCCCAGCCCCGGCCACATGGTGTGGTCGTCAGTGAATTTGTCAGAAACACCGGCCTTCGGGCCACCACCGCCTGGAAACAGGCAAGGGAGCTAACCATGCTCGTCACCCTCATCGCCCTTCTGGGCTGCGCCCCCCTCTACCCCTCCTCGTCCAGCTCGTCCGTCGCTGACACCAGCGGCGACACGGCGCAGGACACGGACTCGGGCATCGACTCGGGCGCGAACGACAGCGACAGCGGCAGCGCGGACACCGATTCCGGGTCGGACGATTCCAACGGCGACACCGCCGTGGACTCGGGTTCCGACTCCGACTCCGACTCCGGCTCCGACACCGCCGTGGACTCCGGCGCGGACACCGCGGCCGACAGCGGCGGCACGGACAGCGGGTCCGGCTGCGTCGACGCGGACCGCGACGGCTACTGCTCGACGGCGAGCGGCGGCGACGACTGCGACGACTTCGCGGCCGCGGTCAACCCCGGCGCGACCGAGATCCAGGACAACGGCGTCGACGAGGACTGCGACGGCGAGGCCCAGGTCTCCGCCGACACCGGTTCCGACACCGGCACCGCGGACACCGGCAGCGCCGACACGGGAACCGCGGACACCGGTTCCGGCGACACGGGCACGGCAGACACGGGTACCGCGGACACCGGCACCGAGCCGAGCTGCGACGACGCGGACGCGGACGGCTACTGCTCGACGGCGAGCGGCGGGTCGGATTGCGACGACGCGGACGCCACGGTCAGCCCCGGCGCCATCGAGACCCCCG
>JAHFIS010000142.1 GCA_023246275.1 Candidatus Uhrbacteria bacterium | reverse complement strand
GCGGCGGAGAGCCGAGACCCCGGCTGCTATGTGTGCCCGATCCAGGAAGCAACAAGGCTGGGACGCTCGATGGGAAGCAGCCTGAGGACGGCAAATTGAATGTGAAGTGAGCTTCAGAGTGCCAATACAACGGCGACAACTGGCGGGCGTCCTTATCGGTTCCTTGGCTTGCTCGTTCTTCCTGCTCTTCTGCTTGGTCAAGCGAGCTCCTGGGAGGCATCCCGTTGCTGGGACTCCAATTCCCGACGCACGACCGCAGCAGCCATGGAAGGACGACAGCGGGGCCGTCAGGGCAAATTCGCCAGTCGACTCAGGTCAGGCCGGCCAGCGCGTTGTCGTCACGGTTCGGGATCGCTGGTCGACAGCCGGCATCGCAAGGCTGCGCGTGCGCGCTTCCGGAACAAGTCATGGCGCCACGACGTCGGCGGAAGGTAAAGCGGAATTCTCTGTAGAGAGGCGTTGGCGAGGCAGACTGCAGGTTCTTGGAGACGCCTCTGACGAACCGATGATCTCCAAAGAGGTGGATTGTGCGAATTCGCCGGACCCGATGGAAATCGAGTTTGAGGTCGAAAGTGTGGAAGTCATTGGACGCGTTTCCTACGAGTTGCAGAACGGTCTGTCGGGGGCGAAGATTCTCGCACGCTCGATGACCGGAAGCGACGTTACTGTGCAGCTGCACGCGCACGCCGCCTCAGACAGCCACGGCGACTACAAACTCGGTTTGCTGCGGCCGTCCACTACCGGACGAGTGATGGTGACAGCGGAACTGGCTGGATACGCGATGCGCGAGCTATCGTTCGTTCCTGCGGAGGGACAGCAGTTCCGTTGCGACATCGTTCTGGTGCGCAGGACCTTCGTGGAAGGACGCTTGATGGATGAGATAGGCCGTCCCTTGGCTGGCTCTCTTATCAAGTTCTACCGAACGGGCACGCTCGAGATCTATGGCGTCGTGGAGAGTGATGCGGAGGGGCGCTTTCTCGTGGATTTCTCCAAGGGAACGCTGATCCTCTCGGGCCACGCTCGAGGATTCGCGAGGACGACCCTCACGTTGCCGACACCGGAGCTACCTACCGGGCCTGTTGAGTTGCGACTACAGCGTGGCAGGTCCCTGCGGGGCCACGTCGTGAGTGACTCTGGCGAGGTGCTGGTGGACGTGGAGGTCATGGCAGTTCTATCTAACAAGCCGGAGGCATTGGCAAAGTACTCAAGAGACATCGTCGATGACGTCGCGCGAACGGACAAGGACGGGAACTTCACAATGTCCTCCTTGTCCGTCTCAACTTACTCTCTCGTCGTACGCGTGCCCGGCGACGAGGAAGCGGAGTTCAAAGTCGTTTCGCCGGCGACACTTGAGATCAGTGCTGACACCCAGCAGGTGACGATCACTGTTCACAAAAGGTAGTAGGGAAAAGCGAAACGCTTCCTTGGCTGGCTTCCAAATTCTCGCGACGTCCCTAAACCTCCGCCCCTCCCGCGCGTCACACCGAGCGTAGGAAGTTCTAGCGGGATTCTTCATAGTCCGATAGCCGGGGTCATGATGCCTACCGGGGTGCGGAGCTCGGCGTACGCCGTCATCGCGTTCCAAAAGCGGTGAACGCAGCGAATCCTCTACACGGGGCCAACGGCACCGCGTACGGTTGAAGAGATGACCGTTCTGCTGTTGTTGGCGGGCCTGCTGGCGCAAGACCCGTCCCCGATTCTCGAACGGGCGATCGGAGGCTCGGTCGACGAGCTCGCGAAGGATCTCGACCTCGCGTCCGAATCCAAGGCGAAGCTTGGAGAGATCGTCACTGCGTCCGCCAAGGCCCTCGCGACGGCGTTGGAACGAGAGCGGGCCAGCGGCGGCTGACCGGACCTCGGCCCGCGGATCAGGCTGATCCAGCAGACGAGGCAATCGATCCGCGGACTGCTCGACGACGCGGGCCGCGCGACGTACGAGGAAACGCTCTTCACGCGCCATCCGCCGACGTCGATGTACGCCGCCATCGAGCGCTTCGATCTCCCGTTCGACGAGGAACGGAAGCTCGTCCACCTGATCGATCGGCTGGAATCCACGGAGCGCGCGCCGCGGAAGATCGATGCCGATGACGCGGCCGCGCTGAAGAAGCTCCTGAAGGACCGCTCCGAGGATGCGGTGATCGGCCGCGCCCTCGACGCGCTCGGAAAAAAACGCGACGCGCCTTCCGCGACGCGCAAAGCGATCGAGGCCGGCCTCACGCCGAGGCAGCGGGCCTGGCTGAGCGTCATCGGATACTGAGGCCACGTCGCCGCGCCTTCGTCGAGCGCAGGAAGTTCTGGCGGGATTCTTCACTCGTCCCGCTTCCCCCCGAACGGATCGTCCGATGGGGCGGGTCCCATGAATCGTCCCATGGGTCAAGGCCTCGGCCTCTCGCCGTCTGGATTCCGGTTGAGCAATCGCTTCGCGCGGGCCCCCGGGTCGGTGTATCTTCAGTTGCGATTCTCACGGAGGTCACGCATGGCGTCGGTTCTGCCGAACGGCGGGAGCGCGGTCTCCGCCGAGTTCGCCCGCGGCTGGACGTTGAGCGGCATCGCTCGCGGCACGGGCTCCATGGAGTTCAGTCCGACGTCGATGGTCGTCGATGCGGAGTGGGAGGGATTCAGCTGGTCGCGGGAGCGCCGCACGATCAGATACCGCGAGCTGGCCGGTCGCGCGAAGCGGACAAAGGACGGC
>JAHFIS010000141.1 GCA_023246275.1 Candidatus Uhrbacteria bacterium | reverse complement strand
CGATCGGCCATCGAGCGCCACGGCTCCCCCTAGCCCACGGAGACATCCGCCGGCTTTTTTGTTACATTGGGCCCGCTATGTCCCTCCACCTCTCCTCGCCCGTCACCGCCATCCCCGGCATCGGCTCCCTGGCCGCGAAGGATCTTCGCAATCTCGGGGTCGTCTCGGTGCGCGACCTGGTCCTGTACCTCCCGTACCGCTACGAGGACTATTCGGTCGTGCGCCCGATCGGGTCGCTGCGGCACGACGACACGGTGACGGTCACGGGGCGCGTGCGGCAAATTGAGTCGCGGGCAAGCAAGAACCGCAAGGTGACGCTGACCGAGGCGATGATCGAGAACGAAAGCGGCGAGATCAAGGTGACCTGGTTCAACCAGCCGTACCTGGAGAAGACGCTGCGTCCCGGGTTTCGCATCTCGGTCGCGGGCCGCGTCGACAGCCGGTTCGGCGGGGTGCGGACGATCGTGAGCCCGGTGTGGGAACCGGCGGGGGACCGGGTGCATACGGGGCGGATCGTGCCGGTATACGGGCTGTCCGGGACGCTGACGATGCGAAGGCTGCGCGGGGCGATCGAGCACGCGCTGTCGGCGGCGGCGGAGCTCGTCGATTTCCTTCCGGCGGAGATCCGCGACGAGGAATCGTTTCCGACCCGCGACATTGCGATCCGCAACGTCCATTTCCCGGAATCGCGCGCCGAGCTTGACGCGGCGATTTCGCGCCTCAAGTTCGACGAGCTGCTCGTCCATCAGCTGATGTTCGCCCAGGTCCGCAAGGAACGGGCGGTGCGTCCCGCGACGGCCATCGCGACGGACGCGGAGTTTTTGAAATCGTTCGTCGGATCCCTCCCGTTCCCGCTCACCCAGGCCCAGCGCCGCTCCGCCTGGGAAATCGTGAAGGACTGCGCGCTCGACCGCCCGATGAACCGCCTCCTCGAGGGCGACGTCGGCAGCGGCAAGACCGCCGTCGCCGCCATCGCGATCGCCGGCGTTCTTCGCGCCGGCCACTCCGCCGCCTACCTCGCCCCGACGGAAATCCTCGCCGGCCAGCAGCACGCCGCCCTCGGCCGGTTTTTCGACGGGCAGCCCAACTGCCAACGCTTAGCGTTGGCAGTTGGGGAATCGAACGACGAGGGGAATTCCAGCCAGGATTCCGACCACGAGCTACTGCCAACGCTAAGCGTTGGCAGTAGCGTTGGGCTGCTTACGGCGTCGCAGGCTAAGATCGGGAGCGACTCCGTGACGCGCAAGGAGTTGCTGGCGGCGGTCGCCGATGGACGCGTCCGCTGCCTCGTCGGGACGCACGCGCTGCTGCAGCAGGGGATTGAGATCCCGGGGCTTGCGCTCGTGGTCGTCGACGAGCAGCATCGGTTCGGCGTGCAGCAGCGGAAGGCGCTGCTCGACCGCAAACCCGCGCCGCACCTTCTCTCGATGACTGCGACCCCGATCCCGCGCTCGCTCGCCCTCACGATCTACGGCGACCTCGACCTGTCGATCCTCGACGAGATGCCGAAGGGGAGAAAGCCCGTCGCGACGAGGCTCGTGTTCGACAGGGAGCGCGCCGCCATGTGGGCGCGTATCGTCGCCGACATCGCGCTCGGCCGCCAGGCGTTCGTCGTCTGCCCGCTCATCGACCCGTCCGACGCGCTCGGCGCGAAGTCCGTGTCCGAGGTCGCGGCGATGCTCAAGCGGACGCTCCCGCGGACCGTCCGCGTCGGGATCCTCCACGGCAAGCTCCCGTCCGATGAGAAGGCCGCGATGATCGCCTCGTTCCGCGACGGCGCCGTCGACCTGCTCGTCTCGACCACCGTCGTCGAGGTCGGCGTCGACATCCCGAACGCCACCGTGATGGTCATCGTGGGCGCCGAGCGGTTCGGCCTCTCCCAGCTCCACCAGCTCCGCGGCCGTGTGGGGCGGTCGGACATCGCCTCGACGTGTTACCTCGCCCCCGACGGCTGGAGCGAGGACGCGAAGGAACGCCTCACCGCCATGACGCGCACCACCAACGGCTTCGAGCTCGCCGAGATCGACCTCAGGCTCCGCGGGGCCGGGAACGTCTTCGGCAGCGCCCAGTCCGGCTTCCCCGACTTCAGGCTCGCGACGCCGGCGGACATCCCCCTCATGAAAAAAACCCGCGACGTCGCGTCGCGGATTCTCGTTGTGGATCCGGAGTTGGAGGGGCACCCGTTACTGAAAGAATTTGTGGGGAGGGAGTTGGATGGGGTGCATCTTGAGTAGGGGTTGCGAATAACGAATTAGTTACTTATTACACGTATGGCACGTATTGCCACGAATGTTACGTATTTTTACGATGGAGACCGTTTCTGTCACGCACAGACGAATTCATACCAATTTGTTCCAATACGTTGCATACGTGTAATAAGTAACTAATTCGTTATTCGCAACTACAGGTCCCTCACCGTCCTCACCACCTTCGGCCCGACCGTCCTGTCGATCCCCATTCTCTTCGCCTCCGACGCCCGGCGCTCGATCTGAACCACCGATCGGACCTCCCCTCCCAGCCCGACCTCGCCGACGAACACCGTCGGGCTCTCCGCGACCGTCCCGCGCGCCGCCGAGACGATCGCGGCGCATACCGCCAGGTCCGCCGCCGGCTCGCGCAATTCCAATCCTCCGATGACGTTCACGTACACGTCCGACTCGCCGTGTTTCAACCCAGCGTGTTTGGACAAAATCGCGC
>JAHFIS010000140.1:1230-2711 GCA_023246275.1 Candidatus Uhrbacteria bacterium | reverse complement strand
TTCGTCACCATGGCGCGTGTGTAACGGTGGACGACGAGAATCTTCGGCGGGAGTTTATTCTCGCGAACGAGCGTCGCGAGATAGTCCGCGGCGGCGTTGACCGTGGTTGCGTCGACGGTGCCGACGACCGTTCCTGGGCGCTTCCCGGACGCGACCATGGCGAACTCCGGGTCGATGGCAAGGTGCACGTTCGGAAGCTTCAGATACGGCTCAAGCTGCTTGACTTCGGTCATTATGTCCGATAATCCGGCCTGGACCTCCAGGATGACGATCCGGTTGATCTTCGCGGCCAGCTCGACCGCCTTGTCCTTCTGAGAATCGGGCATCCGAAACCGATACTTGCCGTCGACCCCAGGGCTCTGCTGCGCCGTCACAGTGATGTAGTCGATCGCGGGAACGACGCGCGTGGACGGATCGGCCGCCTCCCATGACTTCACGTCGACGTCGAGGCGGCGGAGCATCTCGTCGGGATCATACTTTCCAAGCACGCCCATGCCCCTGGAGTAGAAGTTTCCGTAGTACGCGACGATTCGATTAAACGGAAGAATCGCCCCGGGATTTGGGTATGCAGCGTGGACGGGCCACAGGGGTTCCGTCGCGTGCGTCTCCCCTCCTTCGTCAAGGAGGGGTTGGGAGTGGTCATCGGTTCCTACCACCGGCTCGACGAAATGCGCCAGCTCACGCAATTTCAAATCGTACGCGACCGTGTCGAGCGGCGGAAGCGGAGGGGGTGGAGGCGGTTCCGGAGGTCCGTCCTTCGCCGAAGCTACGGAGGACAAGTCGCTCGAAGACGAAACGACCGTCGCGGCGGTCCGGGACATATCGACCGAAGAATCCGCCGTGGCCACCGGCCCCGGCAGGACAAAGCGAAGGACGACGATCGCGACGACGGCCCCGATGAGAATGGCGGACGAAACCTGAATGGCAAGTCGCTTCTCCATACCCGCCCATCATACCACCTTCCCTTTCTCCATGCGCACCTCGACGTCACAGTTCAGGAGGCCAATGAAGTCCTTGTCATGGCTGATGACGATGAACGTCACCTTCGGCCTGGCGTTCTTTTCGCGGTTGATAATTGACGCGATGTCGCGCTTGGTCTTGTCGTCGACCGACGCGGTCGGCTCGTCCAGGAAGACGACGCGCGAGTCGGTGTTGCGGATCTTCAGCAGGATTCTTGCGAGCCCGATGCGCGACGTTTCTCCGCCGGAGGTCGTCCCGAAGTCGCCGCGACCGCCCTTCAGCGGCTCGTGCAAGTTTAGGAACCGGTCGCCAAGGCCGACCTCAAGCAATACGTCGCGGATCTCCGTGTCCGGAATCTCCCTGCGAATACCGAACTGGACGTTCCTCCGAACCGAGTCCTCGAGGATGTATGGAAACTGAGGGAGGTAGGAGATCGTCGTATAGATCGAATCGTCCCCGCTCTTCTTGATGCCGTCGATGTTCGTCCGCCCGAACCGGACATCGCCGGACGTCGGCTTGAA
>JAHFIS010000140.1:0-1220 GCA_023246275.1 Candidatus Uhrbacteria bacterium | reverse complement strand
GCCCCGCTCAGGTTGACCATCGATCCCTCCGGAATGTGCAGGGACGGAACGTCCAGCAGGGCCTTGCCATCCGCGTCGACTCGAACGTCTTTGAGATCAATGTCCGCGCTGACGATGTCGCTGACTCCGACACGACCCGCTTCCTTTTCCTTCTCCTCGGCGGCATACCCGTTGAACATCAGTTCCATCTGCTGGATATTCCGAAACGATTCCGCCAGCCGTCGTTTCGATGACAAGATGCTGGCAATGGCGCCTTGAAACCCGCCCGAGTAGACGAGCGCCGCGACGAACTTGTCCGGGCTTCCGCCGGCAAGGGACGTGACGATCCCCGCAATGACCAAGTTGATCGACGAGGAAAACTGGTCGATCTTGCCTCGGATGATTCTCGTCAGATCCCTGTCGGAAGCCGCCTGGTGGTCCTTTGCCAAAAGCGACTCCAGACGCTCGCTGAGATCGTCCTTCATCCCGGAGAGCACGATTTCCATGTGCGCGCTCAATTGCTCGGTCATTTGACGGTCGGCGCTTTCGGACTGCTTCTCCGCGCGGCGCATCTTGCCCCACAGGCCGGTCCTTTTGTTCAAATACTTGTCCAGCGCCAGCATGATTCCGGTCCCGGCCAGCGTTCCTCCGGCCAGCATGGGACTTTTCTCATACAGCATGGTCGCGCTCGTGGACAGGGTCACGACGGCGGGAAGCACGTCGAAGCTGACCGTCCGAAGCACGTCCTCGTAGCTGTTCTTCGCGGTCGCGACGCGCCGCTTCACGGTGTCCATTCCGAAGCGCGCGATCTGGTCCGCGGGAAATTCCGCGATGTTCGTGGCGATCGTCTCTCCGATCCCGTCCTCCTTTGTAAAAATTCCGTGCAGAAAATCCTTGAACTGCCGGTTGATCGCCATCGAACTGCCGGCGGACGCAGACTGAAGAAGGGCGTACAGCCCGATCTGCGTCAGCTCGATCGAGTTCCCCTTGAACGCGTCCGCCAGGAACATCGGCGCGTATCCGTCGAGGAACGCCGGAACCAGAAGCGCCGCGGACAACGCGACGTATTTTGTTTTGTCCCCGCCCATGTATCGCCCAAAGATCTCACGGATCTTCGCCATGGCGCGAATGTCCTCGATTCCAAGCGCGTCGAGCCGCTTGAGGTCGCACGTCCGAACCAACTCCGCGAGCTCGTCCGCCGTAAACCCGGCGTCGACGTACCGTTCCTGGAGTCGGTCGAC
>JAHFIS010000030.1 GCA_023246275.1 Candidatus Uhrbacteria bacterium | reverse complement strand
GTTACACTCCCCAACAACAAACGCATCGTCATCGCCCTCACCTACGTGTTCGGCATCGGCGATACCACCTCGGCCGCCATCCTGAAGCAGGTCGGGCTCGACGAGTCCATCCGCGTGAAGGACATGACCGAGGAACAGGTGACCCTCATCCGCGAGGCGCTCGAGAAGAGCCATCGCCTCGAGGGCGACCTGCGCCGCGACATCATGTCCAACATCAAGCGCCTGAAGGACACGGGCAGCTACCGCGGCACGCGCCACATGCGCAAGCTGCCGGTTCGCGGGCAGCGCACCAAGACCAACTCCCGAACCGTGCGCGGCAACGTGCGCAAGACGATGGGATCCGGACGTCGCGCACTTACCAAGACATAATCCCTTATGGCAACCGTAAAAGTTTCCACCAACAAAAAAGCGAAGGCCAAGGTGATGCGCCAGGTGTCCACGGGATGCGCCTTTATCCAGGCCACCTACAACAACACCATCGTCACCGTGACCGACCTGAACGGCAACACGCTCGCCTGGTCGAGCGCCGGAGCCTGCGGGTTCCGCGGCCCGAAGAAGGCCACGCCGTACGCCGCGAGCATGATCATCAAGACGATCGCGGACAAGGTGAAGGAAAGCGGTCTCCGCGACGTCGCGGTGTTCGTCACGGGTGTCGGCTCCGGCCGCGACTCGGCCGTGCGCGCGCTGAACGCCAACGGATTCAGCATCACGAGCATTAAGGACCTTACCCCGCTTCCACACAACGGATGCCGAGCGCGCAAAGCGCGTCGCGTCTAATCTCTGCTATGGGAAAGACATTGATGACAACCTGCAAGATGTGCCGACGCGAGGGCGTCTCGCTTTGTGGCAAGGAAAAGTGCGCGCTGACGCGCCGCAACTTTCCCCCGGGCGTCCACGGCCCGGCACAGGCCATGAAGAAGCCGCGCCTTTCCTCGTACGGCCTCCAGCTGCGCGAGAAGCAGAAGGCAAAGCGCCTGTACAACATCATGGAACGCCAGTTCAGCCGATACTTCGAGGCCGCGTCCGCGAAGAAAGGCAACAAGGCCGACCACCTGATCCAGACGCTTGAGCACCGCCTCGACAACGTCGTCTACCGGCTTGGCTTCGGAAAGACCCGCCGCCAGGCCCGCCAGATGGTCGGACACGGCTTCATTCTCGTCGACGGCAAGCTCGTGGACATCCCGTCCTACAGCGTCAACGTCGGAGAGGTTATTACCTTCAAGGAATCCAAGAAGGCGAAAGGACTGCTCACGGGAATGAGCGAACGCGTGCAGAAGAAGGAGGCCCCGCGCTGGCTGACGGTTGATTCCGCGACATTGATTGGAAAGGTAACCTCGCTCCCGGAGGGAGAGGACCTGAAGACCATTTTCGACCCGACCCTCATCGTTGAATTTTATTCTCGCTAATTTTTTGCGAGCCTATGGAGAACATCCTTCTCCCATCAACGATCAAATTTGAACCGGGCGCTCGTCCCAACGAGGGCGTCTTGGTCGTTGAGCCGTGCTTTCACGGTTACGGAACCACCCTTGGAAACGCGCTGCGACGCGTGATGCTCTCGTCCCTCCCGGGCGCGGCCGTCACCGCGGTGAAGATCAAGGGCGGCACCCACGAGTTCCAGGCGATCCCGAATGTCAAGGAGGACATGCTCGAGATCATCCTGAACCTGAAGGGACTGCGCCTGAAGTGCTTCAGCGAGGAGCCGGTCAAGCTCAGCCTCAAGGTCAAGGGGGCGCGCGTGGTCACCGCCGGTGACATCGACGCGAACGCCGACGTGGAAATCGTCAACCCGGACATGAAGATCGCCACGATCACCGAGGACAACGGAACGTTCGAGGTCGAACTCACCGTCGGACGCGGCCGCGGCTACATCCCGACCGAGCAGCGGACGGGCGAGATCAATGACATCGGCACGATTGCCATCGACGCGCTCTACTCGCCGGTGCGAAACGTCGGCTACCGCGTGGAAAACACGCGCGTCGGCGAGATCACCAACTACGACAAGCTCGTCATGAACATCGAGACCGACGGAACGGTTACCGCGGAAGAGGCCGTGAAGGAGTCCGCGAAGATTCTCATCGATTATTTCTCCATTCTGTTGCAAAATCCGTCCGCTTCGGAGGAAAGCGCGGCTTAACCATAGATATGCGTCATCGGAAATCAGGCACAATTCTCGGCCGTGAAAAAGCTCCGCGCGAAGCCTTGCTTCGCAACCTCGCGGCAAGCGTGATCCTGTACGAAAAGGTACAGACCACGGAAGCCAAGGCGAAGGCGGTCCGACCGCTCGTGGAGCGCGCGATTACCTCGGGAAAGGTCCCGTCGCTCGCCACGCGCCGCAACCTCATGAAGTTCTTCTACACCGAGCATCCGGTGAAGAAGATCTTGGAGGTGCTTGGTCCCCGCTATGCCACGCGTATGGGCGGATATACCCGCATCGTCAAGCTCGGCCACCGCATGAGCGACGCGGCGGACGTGGTTCAGATTGAACTTGTGTAATCCTATGAAAACGAACACTCGCACAATCCAAACCTTTGACGCCGCGGGAAAGGCCCCGGGACGCCTGGCCACCCAGATTGCCATGACCCTCATTGGAAAGACCAAGGCCACCTGGACGCCGAACGTTGATGACGGGGACGCGGTCGAGGTGAAGAACGCCTCCAAGATGAAGGTGTCTGGAAACAAGATGGATCAGAAGACTTACTATAAGCACACGGGCGGGCCGCGCGGACTCTCCGCAACGCTCATGAAGACGGTGTGGGCCAAGGATCCGGCCGACGTGCTCCGCCGCGCGGTGGACCGCATGCTGCCGAAGAATACCCACCGCACGCCCCGGATGCGCCGCCTGACTATCTCGAACTAATATGAGCGAAACGACTGCAAAATACATCCCGGGACTCGGCCGCCGCAAGGAGGCTACCGCCCAGGTTCGCCTCATGCCGGAAGGTTCGGGCAAGATCACGGTCAATGGCCGCGAGATGGCGGAATACTTTCCGCTCTTCACGCTGCAGCAGGCGGTGAACGCCCCGTTCGTCGCCACCGGAACGGAGAACAAGTATGACGTTTCCGTGATGGTCGCCGGCGGCGGCGTGCACGGCCAGGCCGACGCGGTTCGCCTCGGCATCGCCCGCGCCCTCATCGAGATCAGCATCGACTTCCGCCCGACCCTGAAGAAGCTCGGCTACCTTTCCCGCGACGCGCGCGTGCGCGAGCGCAAGAAGTACGGCCACACCGGAGCGCGCCGCTCTCCACAGTGGGCGAAGCGCTAAGAAGTGGATACGAACCTACGAATTGGCAACGAAACTACGAAGCACAGAGTCGTCCCGGGTGGGGCGGCTTTTTGGTTTGTGGGAAGGGGGGAAAGCAGGTATAATGGATGCAATTATGGCTGAGCGATCAATCATGCCCGGGATGGGAAAGCCGTCGAGCGAGCGGCGGGAATTCTGGGAGCGGACGTACATGGACCGACGACAGGAGATCGTGTCGGCCCTCGTTGAGTTTGAGCGTTTGCTTTCGTCATCGGACACCGGAGTGGATTCTCGGCTTCTGGACATTGTTATCGCGCGAATTCCGGACGGCCCGAAGGCGAAGAATTCGATCCGCGAGGCCGTTCGCGGCGTCGCGAACGAATATCGTGCCCTGATGAGGACGGCACAGCGCGAGGAACGCGTTCTCGTTGATCACGCGGACCGTAAGTTTCGGGACCATTCTCCGAGAGCGCTCGGGTACATGGTGTTTGTCGCGCGAACGGGACGGAATCCCGTCGGAACGGTCGAGCTCGTCCGCAAGGAGGCGTATTTCATCCTCACCTGCCCAAATCCGGCGGATTACAACGTCTTTTATAATCCGTCCCTGGAAACCCTTCCGGCCGCAGAATTTTCCAAGAAGGTCGAGACGCTTTTGGGACACGGGGGAACCTTTCATACGTTGTTGACGCTGGAAAGGAAGCATCGAACGGAACAGTACGATCTTCCGGAGATCACGAGCGGAACCATCGTCGCAAAGATGCCGCGCGAGGACGTCTCGTTCGACACGGTCCTCGATCATGAGCGCCAGCATTTCATCAATCACAGGCTGCTGCGCGTCTTTGACGCCAGCGAGGGGCCGTTGATCGCAGGGAAGGATCAGCCGCGCATCCAAATCGCGCGGCTGCTCAAGGATGAGATTATCGCGTACGTACGCGACGGACGAAGCGGCGACGATACGATGGGCCATCTCCTTGGCGACATTTACGCGGGCCTCTTTCGATCCTTGACCGCAGATGAGGGCGCTTCGTTTCGCCAGACCATCGCGACGTTCGCCGCGGCGCTTGACCTATTCCCGCACGCCAGCGAGCCGGCATATCGCAGAGCGCTTATTGCCCATCTGGTCGACGTCCGTCTGGAAAAGATCCCGCATCGTATCGAGATGGCCGCGGAGTATTACGGCGGATTGATTCGTCGCGTCGAATCCCTGGGCCTGTCATCCGACGACATTCCGGAAAAAGCGACTACTTCTCCTCGGTTCGCAAGCGACCGTCAACGGTTGAGACAGTCTCAGCGCCTGTATCTGGAACTGCGGAAACGATGCATGGACGAGCTGTATGTTCTCAGCCCGAAGGCGTTCGCGATCATGACGGAGGACCTGCGCATTCGGAGGGCCGCGGTGGAGCGGGACATGGTTGCCCTCCGACCGGGCGGGGTTGCCGTTCCGTCGGGAACGGTTCATTATGTCGATGCGAAGCGTACGCCTGAGCCGACAAAGCCGGCGATGGAACGGGCAAGCAAGGAAGCGTTCGAGGACATCCTCGCGCGGCTGACCGAGCTGTCCCCGACGGAACGAACGACGTTCGTCCATTCCGCGCGTTCCGGGTCGGAGGAGGCATTTTCCCAGGCCTTGGCCCGAGGGTTCGAGGACTCGATCGTCATGCCGCTTTTGAAAAGGGGTGGGGAAAACGTGGAGATTCATCGCATCCAGAATCAGGCCGCGGACGACGCAAACTCCGTCGTTCTGCGGGTCGAAGCCAACTTTTCCAAGCTCGACGAGATTTATAAGACCGTCTATCGGATTCGCATACACGGAAGGCCCGACCACACATCCCCCGTCTTCCGTTCCTAGCCTATGTCCTCGCCCGTCGCAAAAAATACCCTGTATCTTACCGCCGCGTCCATCGCGCAGAAGGTCCTCGCGTTCTTTTATTTTCTGCTGCTTGCCCGCGTGATGCGGCCCGAGGCGACGGGGGATTATTTCCTTGCGCTTTCGATCACGACGATCTTCTCGACGGTCACGGACCTCGGCGTAACGCCGGTGGTCATCCGCGACGTCGCCAAGGTTCCGGAGCGGGCGGCGGACCTGATTCGGCGCGCGCTGTGGCTGAAAATTCCGTTCATGGCCCTGGCGACCGCCGGGGCGGTCGCGATGTCGTTGCTGCTCGGATACGATTCGACGGTCCGCGAGCTCGTTCTCGTCGCGTCGCTCGTGATGCTCGCGGACGCGATGAGCCTGCTGTTTTACGGCGTCCTCCGCGGACACCACACGCTTCGGTTCGAGTCGCTCGGGATCTTCGTCGGACAGACGTGTACGCTCCTGTTCGGCGGGATCGTCCTTCTGGCGCATCCGTCGCTTCACCTGCTTGTTCTTGCCCTCCTCGTCGGATCGAGCTTCAACGCGATCTATTCCGCGCGGCATGTCGTCGCGATCTATGGATGGTCGGTGCTCCGGCCCCGGTTCGACAAGGCCGCGATTCGATCGCTGCTGCTCGCCGCGCTTCCGTTCGCGCTCGCCGGGATGTTCGTGAAGGTGTACTCGTACGTCGACTCGGTGATCATCTCGAAGGTTATCGGAACCGCCGCGGTCGGGGTGTACGCCGTCGCCTACAAGTTTACCTACGCGTTCCAGTTCCTTCCGATGGCGTTCGTCGCGGCGCTGTATCCCGGGATGAGCGCGATGGTGGGGAAGAGGGACACGGACGGATTGACGCGGCTGTTCGACGAGGCGGTCTGGTACGTGACGATTCTCGCGGCTCCGATCGCGTTCGGCCTCTGGGCCGTCGCCGCCGACGCGATCGCGCTTGCCGGCGACGGGTATGCGAACGCCGCTCCGGTTCTTGCGGTCCTGATCTTTGTCCTGATTCCGATCTTTCTCGACTTTCCGGTCGGATCGCTTTTGAACGCCGCGAACCGCCAGGCGACGAAGACCGCGGTGATGGGCGTGACGATGGTCATCAACGTGATCTCCAACCTGCTGCTGATCCCGGCGTTCGGCATTCTCGGGGCCGCGTATTCCGGCGTAATCAGCTTCACCTTCCTGTTCGTTGCCGGTTTCTGGTTCGTGCCGCAGGTGATTCCGAAGTACGGGTTTGCGCGGCTCATGAGGACAACCGTCCCGATCGTTCTGTCCGCCGCCGCGATGGGAATCGCGACGCGACTCGTTCGTCCGGCAACGGGCTTTTACCTCGCCCTTCCGTTCGCGGCCTTCGTCTACGCCGTAATGCTCGTCCTGTCCCGTTCCGTCCAAAGGCACCATCTTGCCGCCATCGTCCAACTGATCCGCCGCAAAACCGCCTATGCCGAAGACACGGCTTTACACGACTGACTACGCCCCGTCGCGGGGCGGAGTCGCAAGATACCTCGGGAATCTCGCGGGGTATTTTTCCGATTCGATGGAGGTGACTGTCCTCGATCCGTCGACCAGGTGGTGGCAGGCGCTCCGACGATTTCTGAAAGATCGACGTTTACTGCCAACGCTAAGCGTTGGCAGTTCGGTGATCGTCAGTCACCTGTTGCCGATCGGGACGGCGGCGCTGGCGTTCAAGTGGATGACGGGGACGCCGTACGTCGTGATCGCTCACGGAATGGACGTTGGGTTGGCAAGGACGCGCTGGTTAAAGCGAATCGTCGCGGGAATGGTCCTGCGCGGGGCGAAGGCCGTCGTGGCGAACTCAAAGGCGCTAGAGAGGGAAGTGCGGAAAGAGTTTGGAGTGGAGAGGACGGTCGTGGTTTATCCGACGATTTCCAAACACGTTTCCCCTCCTCATAGGGAGGAGGGGGCAGGGGTGGTCGTCGCGCGAGTCGTCCGCTTGCTAACCGTTGCCCGTCTCGTCCCCCGCAAAGGTCATCTTCGCGTTCTTGATGCCCTTGAAATGGTTGAGTCGTTCCATCCGGAGCTCTCCATCCATTACACGATCGTCGGCGACGGTCCGGAGTATGAAGAGATCGTACGTAGCATAACGGCATTCGGTCTCGCTGACATCGTGACGATCGTTCGTGACGCGACCGACGCCCAGCTCGACGACTACTATTCTTCGGCCGACCTGTTCGTGATGCCCGTTATCGCGGATTCCGTCGATCGGGAAGGGTTTGGCATGGTTTATCTCGAGGCGGCGCTTCACGGCATTCCGTCGATCGCGACGGACATGCCGGGCGTTGACGAGGCGGTTCTTGATAGAAAGACCGGAATTCTCGTCAAGGACGGCGACATTGCGGCGCTTGCGTTCGCCGTGTATCGTCTGGCGACGAACGAGGGCGAACGACGTCGGCTCGGCGAGGCCGCTAGAACGCGAGCGATCGAGGAATTCTCCGCGGAAAGACAGTTTGAGAAGTTGAGGCAATATCTGTGACCATCTCCGTCATCATCCCATCCTACCAACACGCGAAGACGCTCTCGGAGTGCCTGAACTCTATTTTTGTTCAGACTCGAAAACCCAACGAAATCATCGTCGTGAACGACGGCAGTACGGATGACACGGATCGCATTCTCTCGACGATCGCCCGTCGGATGTCAACACTCGGTGTTGACATCACGGTCATGGCGCAGGCGAACCAGGGAGGAAACGTCGCTCGGAATAACGGGTTCGCTCGTTCGACCGGGGATCTGGTGATCTTTTGCGACGCGGACGTGGTGATGGCTCCGGATATGCTTGAGACGATGGAGATGGCGCTCGCCGATCATCCCGAGGGAAGTTATGCGTATTCGGGATTTCGATTCGGTTGGAAGTCGTTCCGGTCGTTTCCGTTCGACGCGGACCGTCTTCGTCGGATGAACTTCGTCCACACGACTTCGCTCGTCCGCCGCGAGCATTTTCCGGGGTTCGACCCGTCGATCAGGCGATTCCAGGACTGGGACGTCTGGCTCACGATGCTCGAGCAGGGACACGTCGGTGCGTTCGTCGATCGCGAGCTGTTTCAGGTCATCGATCGCTCCGATCG
>JAHFIS010000139.1 GCA_023246275.1 Candidatus Uhrbacteria bacterium | reverse complement strand
TCCTTGAAGGGTTGTTGTGGAATTGTCTGGAGGACGTGAATTTGAACCCGACGTTACGAGGGGAGTTGCGTCGAAATTTCCGGAAGCGACCGGGTGAGTCACAAGAGGCTCTTCTATAACGACTTATGTCAAGCAGGCAAATCCCGGAGAGGCGGCCAGGCGCGATCGCGATCGCTGAGAATAGGGTCTTTCACCGGCCACGCGATTCCGAGCGCCGGGTCGTTCCACGCCAGCCCTCCCTCCGCTGCCGGCGCGTACGGCCCGTCGACCTTGTATTCGACGACGGATTCGTCGGTGAGCGTCAAGTAGCCGTGGGCGAAGCCGCGCGGAACGAACAGCAGGGCGGGAGCATTCGCGGACAGTTCGACCGCGACATGCCGGCCGCGGGTCGGGGAACCCGGGCGGAGGTCCACAGCGACGTCGAAGACCATCCCCTGAGAACACCGCACGAGCTTGGCCTGCGCGCTCGGGTCGCGCTGGAAATGCAGGCCGCGCAGGACGCCGCGCTTCGCGCTCACTGCGACGTTGTCCTGTACGAAGTCGGCGCGGATGCCGGCGCGCTCGAACTCGTCGCGGCGCCAAGATTCCATGAAGAAGCCCCGGGCGTCGGCGAGGACGCGAGGGCGGACGAGGACGAGGCCGGGGATGTCGAGCGGCTGGAAATCGAAGGGCATTGGTAGAAAGCAGGCGCGGTGCCGCGTTAGCGGCCCGGGTTCCTGCGTCCCCCTTTCAAACCGTGCGTGCGGGTTTCCCGCACACGGCTTACCGATGGCTTTCTCATGCCGTCCTCGACGAGTTTGGGTAGCGGATTGTCCCGAGCAGTTGGTGGAGGCCGAAGCGTTTCACGAAGCTGTTGAAGGGCCAGTCCTTCTGCGCGACCGGCTTGCGTCGTTGACCGCCGCGTTTGCGCAGGAGCCCAAGCAGGCGCTCATGAGCGTAGCGATCGATCTGAATGAATTTCAACGAGGCGTTGCCCGTGCGGAAGTAGTTGCCCCACCCGCGCAGGACGGGATTCAGGTCATCGATGACTTCACGGATGTCCTTCATCCCGGCCCGGCGACGACGGTCCGTCAGTTCCCGGATACTGGTCCGGATTCGGTTCATCGCCTTGGGCGACGGCCAGCGGAAGAGGTAGTTCCGGTTCTTGTACCGCGACCGGACGATCCGCAGGTGGCACCCGAGGAAGTTGAAGCCGTCCTTGCCAAGGCCGAGTTCGACGATGCGCGTCTTGTCGGGATGCAGCGTCAGGCGCAACCGCTCGAAGATGACCTTCAGGCGGCGCAAGGCCTCGTTGGCCTGCGATTTCGTGCGACACAGCACCACGAAATCGTCGGCGTAGCGGACGAGACGCCCGAGCGACGAGTGCTCGCGTTCCCATTCGCTGTCGAGGACATGGAGGTAGACGTTGGCGAGCAGCGGAGAGATGACGCCGCCCTGCGGTGTCCCGAGGGTGGAGTTCTTCACGTTGCCCTCTTCCATCACCCCTGCCTTCAGCCACTGTCGCAGCAGCTTGAGCACCTTACGGTCTGAGATCCGCCGTGCGACGAGGTCCATCAGCAGAGCCTGATCGATTGTGTCGAAGTAGGCCTTGATGTCCCCATCGACGACGAAGTAGTGGCCGCGATTCCCGGTCAGGCGAATCGCTTCCAGCGCGTCCGTGGCTCCGCGCTTCGGGCGGAAGCCGTGCGAGCAGTCCTTGAAGTCTGCCTCAAAGACCGGCTCGATCACGAGCTTCGTTGCCATCTGCACGACCCGGTCGCGCACCGTCGGTATCCCCAGCGGTCGCTGTTTCCCGTCCGGCTTCGGAATGTACACGCGCCGCACCGGTTGCGGCCTGTACGTCCCCGTCCTGAGCGCGCGCTCGATTTCCGCGAGGAAATCCGCGACGCCCCGCCGCTCGATCTCGTTGATGCTGAGACCGTCAATCCCCGCGGCGCCTTTGTTCTGCCGGACCCGAGCCCATGCCTCTGCCAGGACGTCACTCCGGCAGATCCGGTCGTGCAGAGCATGGAACCGGCGTCCCCGATTCGCCTTCGCGGCGATGAAGAGCCTGTGCTGGAGTTCTCGCACTTTTTCGATGGGGTTGTTGGCCCTTGCGGGCATGCCCTCGCGCTTACCCCCGGACACAGGCACAGCCAAAGCAGGGCCCCTTCCCTCGGACAAGGTTGTGGTCCTCGCCGTCGTCGGTACTACGAGCCCCTCGGACTCCCTCTCGGCACGGCCCCCTTTCACCTTCGGCTTATGGGGACCGCCTTTGCTCGACGCGAGCTGCCGGGTAGGGCCTCTCCCGTTCCGTGCCGGACTGTCGTCACATGCCCTCCTCTCTACCCCGGAGGCGTCCTGCACCCATCCGGTCCGAGCGTCCACCGTTTTGCCGCACGCGGCGACTCCGGCAGTATCCACCCTTCGAGGTGCAGTCTGTTGCCTTCGCCCCGACATGAAGGGCTCGGCCACCTCTCCCTTTCGGGTTTTCATCTCACGAGGCTGCAAGGTTGACGCTTTCGCATCAGGCCTGTGACGTTGCTCCCCTCCCGGAGACCATACGGCCTCCCGAGGGCTCTTGACGCTCCGCTCGGACGCCGGAGTCTCCTCCGTCGACCGGAGCCTGCTACGCGGCGCTCCGGCGCTTACCGCGGCGGGACTTTCACCCGCAAGCTCGGCACAGCGGTAGACCGACTTGTTTACTGACCGGTCTCTTTCGGGACGCACCATGGGCGCGATGGTATGCGATTCGAGCCGCTTGGATCAGCGGAAC
>JAHFIS010000138.1 GCA_023246275.1 Candidatus Uhrbacteria bacterium | reverse complement strand
GAGGATTCCGTGCGACGAGTTCGTCGTTCCGTTCGCCGGCATGACCTTCATGCCGTACGCCCCGGCATCGAGCATCTCATCGACCATGCGCGGCGTCGTGTCCGGCGTCATCATTCCGACCATCAGCGGCTCGAACTCCGGATACCCTGCCCTCGCCGCCGCCTCGACGATGTCGCGGCGATACGCGGCCATCTGCTCCGCGGTCGTGATCGGAACGGGCGTGTTGCCCATGGCGTTCGCCCGGCGGAACTGCCGCGCGATGTACGCGACGGTCGCGCCGAACCGCGGGTCGCCCTTGTGGCGGAAATGGTTGTGGAAGTTGTCCGGCTTCCGCATGGAAATCCGGATGGCACGGTTCGTGGCCGGGTCGTAGTCGATGATCATCTTACTGTCCTCCGAGGAGCTTGTTGACGCGGCGGATCGTCGGCTGAACCTGCCAGGGGCGCAGGAAGGCCATCGATCCGATGAAGACGCTTTTCGCGCCGGCGGCGATGAGACGCTCGGCATCGAACGGACACAGGATCCCTCCGCCGCCGTTGATCGGCTTCTCGATGCCGATGTCGCGGGCGCGCTTGATCCAGTCCTCCACGAGCGGAAGCAGGATCGCTCCGGACGCGCCCCCTCCTCCCGTTCCCGGCTTCCCGATCTTCTCGAGCGGCGATTCCAGGAAGCCGAATTCCCTCTTCCAGTCGACGCCGCGGGATCCGAACTTCAGCGTATTCGACATCACGATGGCGTCGCACGCGGGATGCAGGCTGATCGCGTGCGCCTCGCCCGGCGACAGCGTGACGTCGAACTTGGGCAGCAGCGGGATCCTGAGCTCGGCGGCCACGCTGAGGGTTCGGGACACAAGGTCGACGAACGCCGCATCGTGGCTCACCCCGACGTTCGGGCACGAGAAGTTGATCTGCAGCGCGACGGGAGCGCGGAAGCCGGACTGGTACGCCTTGAACAGGCGGACGAACCGACGCATCTCCTCGAGCTTCTCCGCGGACGTCTGCCCCAGGGACATGAACGACAGCATGAACGGCTTCGTCCGCTGCTGCCAGAGACCTCGCGCCAGCAGCTCGTTGGCCCCAAGGTTGGTGAGACCGACCTTGTTGAGGGCGACGCCGCGCCACCAGGACCGAGGCGACACGTGGACGCAGTCCGGGAACCAGCGGCGAACCGTGATCCCGTCCCCCTCCATCTCCATGTTGCCCGGGTTCGGCTCGAGCGTCATCGTCTTCGCGACGAAACCCATCCCCGCGAACGACAGCAGGCCCAGCCTCTTCAGGACGTGGTACCGATACTCGTCGCCGCCATAGAATCCCTCGACGCCGCTCGCGCCGATCACGTTTCCGAACGAAATGCCACGCAGGTTCAAAGAACACCTCCGGCGGGACGATAGCACAGCGAAAACGGGCCGTCGAGTGACGGCCCGTCGCGCACAAACCTACCAGCTCCCTCCGCCTCCCCCGCCGAACCCGCCTCCGGAAAATCCGCCTCCCCCGCTGCCGCCCGACGACTTCGGGGCGGCGACCGCTGCCGCGGCGGTCGTGAACGAGGTGACGCGGTGCGAGAAGTCGACGGCGTTGAACGCGGCGGCGTTTCCCACGAACCAGCCTGGCTGTTCCCTGGCAACGTCGGCAAGCGCGTTACTCCACTTGTCCGCGACGCCGAACACCATGGCATACGGGAGAAATTTCTCGAAGATCCCTTCCTTCTCCTGCCACTGGATCCGATACTTCTCCGCGGTTTCCAGGTACAGCTTGAACCCGAGCGCCTTCTCGCACGCGATGGCGCCGGCCTCGGTCTTCTTCGGCATGATCGCTCCGAACAGGCCGACGATGATCGCGGTGGCAAAGCCCGCGACGTAGACGAAGATGCCGCCGGGAAGCATCCCGGCGATCGCGCTGCCCAGTACGTGGGTCAGAATCGCGACGGCGAGCGCGACGCAGACATACCGGGTTCGAACGGTCGTCGGGTTCTTCGCGTAGTACCCAAGCGTCGCCATTTCCTCATAAACGGCCTTCTCGATCTTGCGCTTCGCGACGACCATCGACGACCGACGATCCGCCAGCTTGACCTCCCCGTCGCCGCCGAACAGTCCGAGCATCAGCGCGACTTCGAACGGCTTGAGCTCGGCGGCGTCGGGCTTCAGACGCTTCAGTCGATAGCTCCGGCTCGTCACGAACAGCACCTTCGTCTCGTCCTCGACGATCTGCACGTATCCGCGCACGGCAAGGTCGACGATCGCCGCGGAGATATCGCGGTCATGGACCTTGGCGTCCACGAGCGTGCCGACCTCCGTCGGCCGGAGACCGTCCGGAGGCTCGTACTCGGCGATGATCGTCCTGCGGCCCCTCGCGTCCTTACCATAGTTGCGCCAGCGGAAGAACAGAAGGGCGAGGATGCCGACCGGGACGAGAAGCGAGAGAATCCCCACGTTGTCCGCGACGAGCTGGCGCGCACGGTCGAACTTCGTCGGCTTGATGACGATCCCCTTTGGGAACGAAACGGAGACCGTCAGAAAATCCTTCGCGCCGATCACGGCGGTCCCGTCGATCGTCTGAGAGAAACAGTCCTTTGCCGTCGATCCGGACGTGCCTGTGTAACAAGAAACGCCCAACGCGTCCGCCGCCACGCCCGGGACGCGAACGAACGCTTTCACGGAACGGAACGCGCCGTCCCAGTTCGATCCGGTCACGTTCCAATACAGCTCGTCCGTGTCGTCGTGATACAGGATCGCCCGGTCGACGCGATAGCGGATCGTGTACGCGAACGGCCCGGAA
>JAHFIS010000029.1 GCA_023246275.1 Candidatus Uhrbacteria bacterium | reverse complement strand
CGATCGGGTTCAGCCCCGTCACCTTCTGCATGATCTTCGGGACGAGGATGTGGTTCTCGAGCTGCTGAACGACCAGGTAAAGAATCAGCACCGCGAGCCCCTTGAACGGAGCCTGTACGAACCCGATGATCACGGCCGGAATCAGCGACAGGGTCGGGCCCACGTACGGGATAATCTCGAACAGCCCGGCGAGCACCGCGAGCAGCAGCGCATACTTCACGTTGAGGATTACGAGCCCCATGAACAGGCAAATGCCCACGATCAGCCCGAGCAGCAGCTGCCCCCGCAACCACGCGCCGATCTTCGTCTGCATCTTCGCGATCATCTGCGCGATGAACGGCTGGTACTCGACCGGCGCGAAGCTTCGGAACAGCTTGCGCGCGGCGTCCTCCTCCACGATCATGTAGAACGCGAGCACCAATACCACGAACAGCGCGACGAACCCCGAGAGAAACCCGGCGACCTGGGAGAACACCGACGTCACGGAGGTCGACTGCCCGGAAAGGAGCGACGCGAGAAAGTTCTGCACGTCGAACAGCGTCCGCGCCTTCAAAACCCCCTGCTGCAACACGGCCGCGAACGGACCGGATCCGAACAGCTGCGTCACCTGGTCGATGATGACCGGCACGATCAGCACCGTCACGACGGACGCGACCATTCCGAGCGCCAGGTACACGATGACGACCGCCACCGCGCGAGGAACCTTGTTCCGCGCGAACCAGTCCGCCAGCGGGTCGATGAGCGCGGCCAGAAGCAGCGCCACGAACAGCATCGCCACGATGTCCCGGATGAACCAGAGGAACCACGCCGAAATCGCGATGAGCACGACCTTCACGAAGGTGAGGGTCGAGACGTTGATGGTGTGATCCTGTGGGATGAGAGGCGATGGCATAACGAGAAGATTATATCACAATCGATTGACGGAAGACGATTTTTCTGAGATACTTTGATTCCGAGACGCATTTCAGAAACCCTTGAAAATGGATGAGGTGTCGTTCAACGACGAGGACCGGACGGAGACGTATACAGACATACGTCGGAGGAGGACCGGAGCCGGTGGACGACAGATCGCCAGTTTCAAGGGTTTCTGAAGGGGGCTGTCCGGGGTTCGCTAGGGACAGGAGGCCAGATGAGCAAGCCGAGGTTGTAGGGATCCTCGTAAATCCTTCCTGCAAAAAGACAATTGCCAACGTCTTCGCGAAGGCCAAGAACATGATCGCCTCGGCGTTCTCCGTTCCGACCTTCTCCATGGTTGTCGCCTAATAGCCACAGCCCATCCGTCCCCTGACGTCCGATAGCGGGATCCGGGTGTTATAAGCATCGGGCTGGGTGATGCCGTTTCCGTCCAGCATCACCGAGGAGGCAGGCGGGACCGTTCGCATGGGTTTTGTCCCGCTCACATCATGCGAACGTATCCAGGCGGGACTGAGCTTGAAGAAACATCCGGCTGAGCGTCCTTACACGGGAGTTCGATTCTCCCCAGCTCCACCAACTCAAAAGCTCCTGCCAATCGCAGGAGCTTTTGAGTTGGTGACTATTCTTTCATCCGCGCCCGAATGTCCCGCTCCACGTCGCGCTTCTTCAGCGTCTCTCGCTTCTCGTACTGCTTCTTTCCCTTCGCCAGCGCGAACTCGAGCTTGATGAGGGCCTGCTTGGTGAAGACGGTGATCGGGACAAGGGTGAGGCCGTTCTCGTGGGTCTTTCCGATGAGGCGCTGGAGCTCGCGCTTGTGGATGAGCACCTTGCGCTCGCGGATCGGATCGTATCCCGGCTGCTCGCCGGCCGGGCCGTACTTCGAGATCGTCGCGCCCTTCAGCCACAGCTCGTTGCGGTAGACGTGCAGGAACGATCCCTGCAGCTGGATGTGACCCGCCTTCACGCTCTTCACCTCCGGCCCGGTCAATTTCAACCCGCCCTCGAGCTTCTCCAGAAACTCGTAGTCGAACGCGGCGCGCTTGTTGGTGGCGAGGGTTGGCATAAGGTTGATACGAACCTACGGACAGCTGCGGACTTACAGACGCGATCATAGCGCGGAATATGAGATTCGACCATATGTTGGTAAGATGGGATCGAATTATCTCGTGTCTATGAACAAACTCATTCTGTCTCTCGCCGCCATCGCTCTTCTCGGCTTCGGATGTTCGTCGTCGACGCCAGCGCGCCAAGCTCCGCCCGCGCGCCCCGCTCCGCAACCCCAGGCATCCGCTCCGACGACACCTTCGACCCCTTCGACAACCCCGACCCCCTCGGTCCCCAAGGACGCGCTCTACGTCTCGTTCATCCTAAACGTGCACGACTGGACAAGTCCGGACAAAAGCATCGCCACCGTCGGACGCGTGATCGACACCCACGAGAAATATCACGTCCCCGTCGACATCTATCTCGACGATCCGGTCGTCCAAATGTACGCGTCGAAGGCGCCCGACCTGCTTGCACGACTCGCGTCCTCGAAGGACGTCGCCGTGTCCTACCACCTTCGCCCTCCCTATCCGTACTACTTCGGGTTCGACTGGCGCGGGCTCGACGCGATGACGCCGACCGACCTCGCGGCGCTGCTGACCGATTACGAGACGCACGCGATCGACCTGACGACCGGCGCACCGACCTCCGCGCCGGGAGGATACCAGTACCTCAAGGACAGGATCGGGTACGCGCCGTACACGGTGTCCGGAGCGATCGGCGGCGACGCGGCCGAAGCCGTGGAAAAGATTTACAAGGGGATGGGCGCGCAGATGACCCTGCTGCATGGACGCCAGACCAAGCTCGGGGATAAGGAAGGCGGCCTGTGGCTGCGTCCCGAGACGCTTGAGATTAAGGCATACGAGAAGAAGGGCCACTACGCCGGCGAGGACCTGCTCAGCGACGCGATCGCGAAGCTGCCGACCACCGGCCGCAGGTTCCTCAACCTCAAGTGGCACGAGGACAACTTCTATACGACCGACACGCCGTGGGACGCCGTGTACTACGAAGGCACGGATCGCACCAAGCCGATGTCTCCCCCGTTCGACCTGTCGCTCGCGAACGATCCGTCCGCGACGAAGCCGAAGAACGCCACGGAACAGGCCGAGCAGTGGAAACGCTACGAGGACGCGGTCGCGTACGTCGCCGCGCATCCGGAATCGATGACCGCGCTGAACTCGCCGACGCTTCTCATGCTGATGCCGTAGGGACCGTCGCGATGCGCGCGTTGACAAACGAAGCGATCGCGCTTATCTTTCCCGACGGAGATTCTTTCAATGCCAGCTGCGACCAGATCAGAATTCAGTTCGGACCACATCCGTTCGTTCGTCGCGTCCTTGGAGGGACAGAACGTCCTCCTCGGGGCGATCGCCTCCGGATTCGGCCACGAGGACCCGACCCTGCTTGTCACGGCCGCGCGCCGCCAGATCGCGGGGTGGTCCGAGACCAAGCGAGGCAGCGTTCGCACGAAGATCCTCACGGGGCAGATCGACGTCATCGGCGCGCACGGGGAACTCAAGGGATCCGTCGCGTCGCTCACCTCCGCGCTCCTCGGATTTCGCACGCCTCCTGGCAACGCGTTCGAGATCGGCAAGATCCTGTTTTTGATCCTCGACGCGGACGCCGGCGACCTCGGGTCCTGGATGCGCGACGTCCCGCCGCGCCTCGCTCCCATGGGCTGCAACCGCGAGCGCCTCGCCCTCCACGTCATCGGACGGCTTCCGACCTGATCCTCCCCGAGGATCTTTTTTTATCCCCTTCTCTTGCCTTTTCCCCTCAACTCCGCTACTATCCTGCTTGACTATGCGCATTCATCGCCACCGCCATCAGAAGCCGAAGCTCAACATTCCGACCTTTCGGATCAACGAGCAGATCGACAACCCGGAAATTCGGGTGATCGACGACAAGGACGTGCAGCTTGGGGTCATCCCGACGTCGCAGGCCATGGCGCTGGCGCGCGAGCGCGAGCTCGACTTGGTGGAGGTTTCGCCGAAGGCGGAGCCGCCAGTGTGCAAGATCCTGGACTTCGGGCACTTCAAGTACCAGAAGGAAAAGGAGGTGCGCAAACAAAAGGCCCAGTCGCACGAGGTGGAGATCAAGGGAATCCGCCTGTCGCTGCGCATCGGCGTGGGCGACCTCGAGATTCGCCGGCAGCAGGCCAAGAAGTTTTTCGAGCGCGGCGACAAGATCAAGATCGAGCTTCGCCTCCGCGGCCGCGAAAAGGCCCACGTGGACCTGGCAAAGGCGGTCGTCAACAAGTTCGTGGAGATGATGAAGGCCGACTTCCCGATCCGCATCGAGGCCCCGCTCCAGGTCATGGGAGGCACGATTACGATGGTTCTGGCCCGAGGTTGACAGGATTTAACGAAAAATGTACACTCCGGCGGATAGAAATTTTCGAATATGCCCAAACTCAAGCCTCACAAGGCCCTCACGAAGCGCGTCAAGATCTCTCCCACGGGAAAGGTGCTGAAGCGACGCAGCGGCCAGAACCACTACAACAGCCGCGTCTCGGGAAAGATCACGCGCAAGAAGCGCCGTGACCAGTCGCTTTCCCCGGCCCACACCCGCGCCATTAAGACCCTGATTCCGGGGACGAAATAAGAATTCTATGCCACGTGTCAAACGAGGCGTACAACACGTCAAGCGCCGCAAGAGTCTTCTGAAGAAGACGAAGGGCATGATGTGGGGTCGCAAATCCAAGATCAAGCTTGCCCGCACCGCCGAGCTCAAGGCCGGCGCCTATGCCTTCCGCGACCGCCGCGCCAAGAAGCGCGTGATGCGCTCGCTCTGGCAGGTTCGGCTGAACGCCGCGGTCCGCCCGCTCGGCCTCAGCTACAGCCGTTTCATGGACGCGGTCCACAAGGCCGGAGTCGAAGTCGATCGCAAGATCCTCTCCACCATCGCCAAGGACCATCCGGCCGTGTTCCAGGCCATCGTCGCCCAGGTCAAGAAATAAACGGCAAACGCCGGCTCGTCGCTTGACGGACCGGCGTTTTTGTTATATTGTCCTCATCCGCCTGACACATGCCGCGTCCGGTGGAAATTTACCAAAAGGAGGCAAATGGCCACAAAACCACGCGGGAAACGGCGGAAGGCCGTTCCTACCGTTCCGCCCGTCAAGGATCCGGTCGTGTCGGAACCGTCAATCACGCTTCCGGACCCGCCGCCGGTCGACTTGGAACCCGTCGTCATTCCCGATCCTCCGGAAGAGGAAAGCGCCGACGATCCGCCGACGGAGCCACCCGGAAAAGCGACGATTACGGGGGACCAAATCGGTTCGGCCGCCGCCAGCGCGTCGCCGACCGCCGTCCCTCCCGCGAGCGAAAAGCCGTTCGCCGGTGCCGCGTTCAAGGGGTACGATGACATCACCCCCGTACCCGAACCGGAATATGAGGAGGAGGATGACGAGGACGAGATCCAGGGACTTCTCCCGGGAACAATCTCGGAAGTCACGCTGATTCCAACTCCGGTCGAACCGGTCGAGGAAACCGACGAGGTACCGATCGTACCCTCGCCAACCCCGCACGAAACCAGACACGCCACCCTCGTCAACGCCATCGCCGGCCCGCGCGGCACAACCCCCAGAGGAATCGACATGACCAATCCCAACCCCGGCTCTCCCCCTCCTCCCGCCAACGCGACCACGTCGACGAGCCGGATGACATACCCGGCCATCGCGCTCGGGATCGTCGTCACGCTCGCCATGCTGGTCGAGTTCAACTACCACAACCCGGCCACCCCGTCCGCGACGACCGAACCCGCCGTCATCGCCACGACGCTTCCGAGCGCCGAGGTCGATCCCGCCGGGCCGGTCGCCGACGCGGCCCCGTCCGAAGCGCCCGCGCGACCTGCCGAGGTTCCGACGCCCCCGGAGGACGCCCCGCCCGCGGAACCGACGGCCTCCGCTCCGTCCGCCGCCATCGCGTCCAATCCGACGACGGGCTACGAGGCCGACGAGCCCTCCTCCGCCACGGCTTCGGAGGGCAAGCCCGTCGCGACGGCCCCCGTCGCCGCCGCGACCGTCGCCAAGCCGACCGTCGCCAAGCCGACCGTCGCGGCCGTCGTCCCCGCGAAACCCGCGATCCCCGAGTCGCTCGTGGTCTCTGCCACGGGAAAGAAGCCCGCCTGCGTGGGCGACTTCTCCTGGGGCAACCTCGATCCCGCCGACGGATTCCCGATCACGTCGAGCGACGACAGCCGCATGGTGACCAAGGGCGACCTGTCCTACAAGGTCGGCAAGTGGGAGAAGATCACGGCGGGCCCGCAGAAGTACTGCTTCACGGCAACCAACCTCACGGCCCTGTAGCCGCTGCCACCCAACTCGACCGTCGAGGGGTGGCTTTTTTGTTCCATGCGTGCTATCCTCCCCTTCATGCCGACCCGCATCAACAAATACCTGGCCGACCACGGCTATTGCTCGCGCCGAGAGGCGGACGCCCTCATCATTGCGGGGTCCGTTTTTATCAATGGCAAGCGCGCCGGGCTCGGCGACAAGGCCGAGGAAACCGACCGCGTGCGCGTGGTGGGAAAGATGCGCCGGGTCGCCCCGAAAAAAATCTATCTGATGCTGAACAAGCCGGTCGGCGCCAAGGTCACCACGGACTGGCGACTCAAGGAACACTCGGTCATGGAGCTGGTTCCGAAGAAGGACCGTCTGTTTCCCATCGGTCGCCTCGACGTCAACACCTCCGGCCTCCTCCTGTTCACGAACGTCGGCGACCTCGCGCTGAGGCTCACCCACCCGCGCTACCAGAACGACCACGAGTACGAGGTCGTCGTGGACAAGTCGATTACCGACGCCCACTTGCTCAAGCTGGCGGAGGGAGTCGACATCGACGGAGAGAGGACGCCACCGGCGATTATCCGTCGCAGGAGCCCGCGCGGGTTCACTCTCATCCAGAACGAGGGCGACAACAAGCGCATCCGCCGCATGTGCGACGCGTTCGGCTACACCGTCCAGAAGCTCGTCCGCGTCCGCGTCGGAACGGTGAGGCTCGGCCTGCTCCAGCTTGGAAAGACGCGCGAGCTGACGGACGACGAGGTGAAGGAACTGAAGAAAGGTTAGAAGATCCTCCGAACGTTCGGAGGATCTTTCTTATTTGAACAGCGCATGATAGTTCTCGTGGAGCGCGTCTAGA
Source organism: Candidatus Uhrbacteria bacterium (assembly GCA_023246275.1). Lineage (GTDB taxonomy): Bacteria > Patescibacteriota > Patescibacteriia > UBA9934 > GWF2-40-263 > YC12-FULL-57-11. The sequence continues at coordinate 1,203 of JAHFIS010000029.1, read as the reverse complement.
TTCGCCATATCCGCGTCCGACAGGGCGAAGTCAAAGACGTTCGCATTCTCTACGATTCGCTTCTGCGACGCCGACTTTGGAATGACGACCAGGCCGCGCTGGAGCGACCAGCGGATGAGAACCTGGGCGTTCGATTTGCCGTGCGACTCCGCGATCGCCGTGATGCGCGGGTCGAGAAGACGTTTGCCGCGGGTAAGAGGGCTGTACGCCTCGAGCTGGATTCCGCGCGACCGGCAGTCGTCGAGAAGCGTCTTTTGGAATCGAAACGGGCTGAACTCGACTTGGTTGACCGCGGGAACGACCGCCGACGATTTCCCGAGCGCGTCGATCTGCGCCGTCGTGAAATTACTGACGCCGATCGCCCGGCACGTTCCGGTGCGATACAGCTTCTCGAGAGCAAGCCACGCCTGCTTCTTGCCGATGGGAGACGGCCAATGCAGGAGATACAGGTCGAGATAGTCGAGCCCGAGTTTCGACAGGCTGTCGCGACACGCCGCCTCGGCGCGAAAGTAATCCGTCGGCCACAGCTTGGTCGTCACGAAGATTTCCGACCGCGGGATCCCCGACGTCCGGATCGCGACGCCGACGTCCGCCTCATTCCCATAGAACGACGCGGTATCAATGTGACGATATCCCGCCTCAAGCGCCCAGAGGACGGCCTGAACGGTCGGTTGTCCGCTTGAAATCTGGTAGACGCCAAGGCCGAGGAGCGGCATCGTCATTCCGGAGTTCAGCGTCGCGACGGACGAGATCGAGAGGGCGTCGTTCATACTAGCGCGGAATCGTTTCCGTCCGAACGATCTCGAACGTCGGCTCGCCTCCTGCGTCTCCGGCGATGCGCAGGACGTAGCGCATGCGGCTCTCCAACCGCTCCAGACGCAGCGACTCCGGAGATTCGCTGTACGCCGGACCGCCAATGGCGTTCTGTTCCGTCACGAGCAACTCTCCTTTTCCTTCCGTCGCGAGGCGAATCGAGAACGGCGGCTCCATCGTGTCCGGGAAGGTTGCCTTGACCGTTTCCCACACGTTCAGCGGATGCCAGCCGGTCGGTCCGTAAACAAATGCTCCGGCGCCACCCTCAATGCCGCCGTGCGACTCAGCAAAGACCCACGTTCCAACGACGCCGACGATGTCGACCGAAACGTCAGAGAGGTTCGTCATCTCGTCGCCCGACAACGTCAGGCGCGACGCGGTCCACTCGTT
>JAHFIS010000028.1:7853-8373 GCA_023246275.1 Candidatus Uhrbacteria bacterium | reverse complement strand
GATCCGCGCTCGACGAGGTCGACCTGTCCGAACACGCCGTTCGGATCGGTCGCGTAGAGGTAGGGGATCCGCGGCGGAAGGACGGCATTCGCCGAAATGACGGCGCACGCTTTTTCGCAGACGCGCGCATATCGTTCGGGCTGGGAGAACCGCGTACCGACTTCGTCGTCCCCGTCGGCAATGTCGCGATTCGTCGAGGTGCAGGCGGTAAGGAAGAGCATCAGCATGGTGCCTCCGTCCATCGACTTTACCCATTGCCGCGGGGGTTGGCAAGAACGCCCGCGTTTGCTACGATCTGCGCATTATGCCTGACAAAAAAATCACGACGCGGCAGGAGGATTACAACCAGTGGTACCTGGACGTCATCGAGGCCGCGGACCTTGCCGAGCACTCGCCGGTGAAGGGGTGCATGGTCATCAAGCCGTACGGCTATTCCATCTGGGAGATGATGCAGAAGGTGCTCGACGCCAAGTTCAAGGCGCGCGACGTGGAGAACGCATACTTTCCGCTGTTCGTCCCG
>JAHFIS010000028.1:0-7843 GCA_023246275.1 Candidatus Uhrbacteria bacterium | reverse complement strand
TTCTCGAGCAGGAGGAGGGCCACGCCGAGGGGTTCGCGAAGGAATGCGCGATCGTGACGCACCACCGGCTCAAGGCCGATCCGAAGAACCCGGGCAAGCTCATCGCGGACCCGGAGGCAAGGCTCGACGAGGAGCTGGTCGTTCGTCCGACGTCCGAGACGATCATGTACGCGACGTTCAAGAATTGGATCCACTCGTACCGCGACCTGCCGCTTCTCATCAACCAGTGGGCCAACGTCGTCCGCTGGGAAATGCGCACGCGATTGTTTTTGAGGACGACGGAGTTCCTGTGGCAGGAAGGGCACACGGTTCACGCGACGTCGGAAGAGGCCGATGCGTTCGCGCGGACGATGCTCGACGAGTACGTCTCGTTCGCGCAGGACTACCTTGCCGTCCCGGTCGTGCCCGGACAGAAAACGGAGAGTGAAAAGTTCGCGGGCGCGCATGCGACCTATTGCGTCGAGGCGATGATGCAGGACGGGAAGGCGCTGCAGTTCGGGACGTCGCACTTTCTCGGGCAGAATTTTGCGAAGGCGTTCGACGTGAAGTTCACGGACGACAAGAATGAGATGCAGTTCGGCTGGCAGACTAGCTGGGGCGTTTCCACGCGCATGATCGGCGGGCTCATCATGACGCACTCCGACGACAAGGGGATGGTCGTCCCGCCGATGATCGCGCCGATCCAGGCGGTCGTGATCCCGCTCTGGTTCAAGCCGGAACAGAAGGACGAGGTGCTTGGCGCGGCCGAGGAGCTGGCGGAGAAACTGCTGGCCGTCGGGATCCGCGTGAAGACCGACAAGCGCGAGCTGCGTCCGGGAGAAAAGATTTTCTCGTGGGAAAAGAAAGGCGTTCCGGTGCGCATCGAGCTCGGGCCGAAGGACCTTGCGGCCGGGACGGGAGTGGTTGCCCGCCGCGACGGGGGAGAGAAGGTCTCGGTCGCGCTCGGCGACATGGAGGCGCAGATTCCCGAGCTGCTCGTTGAGATTCAGAAATCGTTGTTCGACAAGGCGAACGCGATGCGCGAGACGCGGACCGTCGCCGCGAGCAGCTGGGACGAATTCAAAGCCGCCATTGAGTCCAGTAAGTTCGTGCTCGCGCACTGGGACGGAACCCCGGAGACCGAAGCGGCGATCAAGACGGAGACGGGCGCGACCATCCGATGCCTGCCGTTCGCGGAGCCGTACGAGGAGGGCGCCTGCGTGAAGACGGGCAAGCCGTCGAAGCGCCGAGTACTGTTCGCCGCATCCTACTAATTTCAATCCTATGAAAAAGCTTCTTATCGCCGCCGCGCTCCTTGCCCTCGCCGGGTTCGGATGCGCGAAGGCCCCGGCCGCGACGAGCGGCACGGTTCCCGAGGGCGGCAGGGCGTACGAAAACGCGCAGTACGGGATCGCGCTCACGCTTCCGAAGGGCGTGGAAATGCGCCAGCGGGAGGACGCGGTGCGCCAGACGAAGTATCTCGGACTCAACGTCGACTTCTTTGCCTCGCTGCGCGACCTCGTGCACGACGCGAAGCCGACGAACCTCGCGTTCTTCTACGCCGTTCCGAAGCTGTCGACGGATGACTTCGCGAAGGCGCTCGAGGCGAGCGGCGCGAACGGGGCCGTGAAGGTGAAGTCGACCGAGGACGTGACGATCGGCGGGATCGCCATGAAGAAGATAACGAGCACGACCGAGATGGGCGAGGACAAGGTCCACTATCTGTTCGACGCCAAGGACTCGACGGTCATCGTCTCGGAGTTCATCGGGCAGGAGAAGGAGTTCGACCCGATCTTCGCGACGATCGCGGTGAAGTAAAAAAATGCCCCGCCGAGAAATTGGCGGGGTTTAGGTTTGCGACGGAATCGTTAGCGGTATGATTCCGTCGGCTTCGTCCAGGCGACGGCGTGGTCGCGGACGAGGGGTTCGAACCACTCGGGGATGGCGAGCGCATCGTCGCGGACGGGGGCGATGGCGTTCCATTCCACGAGGACGGTCGGGTCGCCGCGGCCAGGGGCGTGCGGCTGCACGACCATGCGCGCGGTGCTCGCGCCCGTGCGGGTGAGCGTCACCTCGAGCGCCCCGGTGACGTCGAGGACGCGCGCCGCCAGGGTCACGCGGTGGCCCTCGCCCTGGCAGTCGCGCACGGAGCGGTAGTTCATGTACTCGGCGCACCGCCGCAGCAGCGCCGGATCGTCCACGAACGACCCGTCGCGAACGTCGAGCTCGGGACGCGTCGCCGACGGGCTCGTCGTCACGCGGTTCACCCAGGAGATGGCGGCAAGCGCCATGCCGTGTCCGCGCGCGACCACGAACCCGCTCGGCAGTAGCAAAGCATCCGTCGGGCGACCATCTTGGTGCGGATTTTGGGAAAAATACCTGGTCCAATCCATGCCTGCCTCCGTGGAAAGCCGTGGGAGAATAGCATTGTACGGACGGATTGTCCAGGGACGCCGCGATAAAAAAGCGGCCCGAGAGATCGGACCGCGAGGACGGGTGTGCTTATAGCCAGCCGATCCTCCACAGAATCACGCGGACCGTGAGGTGGCACATCTGGTCGAGCCAGACCGTTGGGATGACGCGGACGCCGAGGAAGTCGCGGCCCTTGAGGCGGTCGATGACAAAGTGCGTCATCGCGTCCGCCGCGATCCCCTGGGGCGTCGGGTGGTACCCGAGCAACCGCATGAACAGGATCATCGTGGAGACGTACACGAACACGTGGTACCCGAGTACCTCGTACCAGCGGGTGACGATTACAGCGGCGGTTCCGCCCGCTCCGGCCATGACCATGTCCTTGGCCTTGAACTCGGCCATCCAGGCGCTCTGAAAGCCGAAGTCGCCGATGAAGTGAGACGCGATGAGAACGAACAGACGGTCCATGTGATACCTCCTACTCTCACGATACGCCATCCAAAAAAATCGCCCAGAGCAAGTGTCTAAATTTCCGACGACACATTGTCTTTTCCTATCTTCGTGATAGCCTGATACTCATGTGCGTATGGATTACCCAAAGCGTGTTCGCGAGGCGCTCGTGGCCTACGGTTTCGACGAGAAGGAAGCGCAGACGTATCTGGCTGGTCTTGAGATTGGCTCGGCGACCGTACTCGACCTGTCCCGCAAGTCCGGCCTCCCGCGCACGACGCTTTACCCGATCCTCGAGCAGTTCTGCCGTCGCGGATTCTTTAGCGTCCGCATGGTGAAGGGAAAGACCCAGTACGTCGCAGAGCCGCCCGCGACCTTTCTAAAAAAACTTGAGGACCGCGAGAAGACCTTTCGCGACATCCTGCCCGACCTCGAGTCGTTGCGCTCCACGGAAGGGGAAGCGGTCGGCGTTACCATGTTCGAGGGTTCCGACGGGTTCCGCCAGTTCTGGCAGAAGCTGTTCCGCTCCGGGGTGAAGGACTACTGCCTGCTCACGAGCGCCTCGGGGATGCGCGAGTACGTCCACGAGGAGTACCTCATCAAGCACGTCATTGCGACGCGGCTCAAGCTCGGCATCAAGAGCCGCCAGCTGCTCCCGGAGAACTCGATGACGAAAAAGGTCGTCGCGACGGACCCGCAGCAGCTCCGCGAATCGCGCTACCTCCCGGCCGACGCGAAGCTCCCCGCGACGGTCCTGATCTTCGGCAACGAGGTCGCGTTCATCACGACGCGCAAGGAGAACTCGGTCATCCTCGTCGCCAGCGGCGACATCGCGGTCACGCTGCGGACGGCGTTTGAGATGATGTGGCTGGGAGCGAGGAAGGCGGAATAATTTGACCGTCGCGGATCTTGGATCGATTGACGGACCCGACATTTTTTGCTAGCCTCCAAGCAGGAGGAGGCATGCAAGAACTTCGCTGGGAATCATCTTTGACGGACGCCGATTTGGTGAAGGTCACCCGGTGGCCGCTCGGTTTGTCCGCGTCGGAAATTCGCGAGCACATCGCGACGGCCGAGCGGTACATCGACTATGACGACACTCTGGCCCTGGCCTCGAACGAGGATCGGCCTCGGCCTTGCTTGCGCGACCCGTTTTGCGGGCGACCACTGCGGGCGTTCCTGGCGGAGAAGCCGTTCCTGATTCAGTCCAACGGAATGCACGGCCTCCATGTCTGGACGTTCATCCAAGAACGACGGCATGAGATCCCCGAGGGGTTCCGGGATGTGTTCGAGGAACTTTTTCCGGCAGATCCGTTCCCACGGCCGTTGCTGATCATCAGTCCGCCGACCATTTGGAAGCCGCGCCTGCCCGGCGAGCCGCGGTCGCGGGCTTACTGCGACGATCTCGAACTTCGCCAGTACAAGGACCTCTACGCGATCGGGGTCCGCCGCGGGGAAGTGTACGACGACCTCGGCCCGTGCGTGTACGCGCCGGGCTGCACCGTCATCTCGGAATTCTGACGCCAACGCGGGCGTTTTTTTATTCGGTGGACGCATCCAGGAACTTAATAAAGTTTTGACATGTTCGCAAAACTTTATTAAGTTTGCTGGAAAATGAAAGACACGACTCGCGCGAGTCGTGTCTTTTCGATCTATGCAGTAACCGCGGCGATCTTTTTCTTTAGCGCGTCCTTCAGTGCCTTTCCCGCCTTGAACTTCGGGACGGTGACCGACGGGATCTGGATCTTCTCCGTTGGCTTCTGCGGGTTCACGCCCATGCGGCCCTGGCGGACGCGGGCGGAGAAGGTGCCGAAGCCGGCGATGGTGACCTCCTGGCCGGCCACGAGCGCGGCGGTGACGATGTCCTCGAACGCCTCGATGACGTCCTCGCCTATTTTCTTGGAAAGGCCCAGGCGCTCGGCAATCCTGGATGAGAGCTCAGCTTTGTTCATATGGCTAGATAATAGCACTATCTGGCGTATTCGACCACGCGCGTCTGCCGGATCACCGTGACGCGAACCTCTCCCGGATAGTTCAGCTCCGCCTCGATCTTGTTGGCGATGTCGCGGGCGAGCTTGTAGGCGGTGAGGTCGTCGATCTTTTCCGGGGTGACGAACACCCGGATCTCGCGGCCGGCCTGGATGGCGTACGCCTTCTCCACGCCGTCGAAGCTGCCGGCGGTGCGTTCCAGTTCCTCCATGCGCTGGACGAACTGCTCGTAGCTGGCCTTGCGCGCGCCCGGGCGGGATCCCGAGATGGCGTCCGCGGCCTTTACGATGGCGCCCTCGATGGTGCGCGGCTTGTCCTCGTGGTGCGCGACGCTCTGGTAGGCGATCTCCTCCGGGAAGCCGAACTTGCGCATGATGTTGTAGCCGATCTCCGGATGCGCGCCAGCCATGTCGTGATCGACTGCCTTGCCGATGTCGTGGAACAATCCGCCCTTCTTGCAGACGAACACGTCCGCGCCGATCTCCTCGGCCATCATCATGGAAAGCTGGGCCACCTCGATGGAGTGCTGCAGCGCGTTCTGGCCGTAGGACGTGCGGAACTTCATGCGGCCGAGGATAGACACGAGCTTCGGGTCGATGGAACCGACCGGCAGCCCGACCGTCACGAGCGCCTCCTCGCCGGCCTTGCGGATCTCGGTGGCAAGCTCCTTCTTCGCCTCGGTCACGGCCTCCTCGATGCGGGCCGGGTGAATGCGCCCGTCCTTGATGAGCGCCTCGAGCGCGCGCTTGGCCACCTGGCGGCGGATGGGGGAGAACCCGCTGATCGTGATCGCGCCCGGGGTGTCGTCCACGATGATCTCTGTTCCAGTCTCCATCTCGATCGCCTTGATGTTGCGTCCTTCCTTTCCGATGATGCGGCCCTTCATGTCGTCGGAAGGAAGGATGACCGCGGTGGTGGTCGTCTCGACGCACTGGCTGGACGCGAAGCGGGTGATGGCAAGCGACAGCAGCTTGCGACTCTGATTCTCAATTTCTTCCTCCTCCACCTGCTCGCACTTGCGAAGCCGCGACATGAGCGCCTCGGACGCGGTCTTCTCGACCTCCGTGAGCAGGCGCGTCTCGGCCTCCTCCTTGGACAGCTTGGCAATCTCCTGCAGCTTCGCGCTCTGTTCGTCCTTGATCGTCTGGAGCTGGACCTTCATGTCGTCCACCTGCTTGGTCTTTTCCTCCAGTTTGTTCTTGCGGTCCTCCACCTCCATCAGCTTGGTGTCGAACATCGTCTCTCGCTTCTCCAGACGCTTCTGCATTTCCGACAGCTCCTGGCGGCGCGTCGATTCCTCGCGCTTGGCGTCCTCGATGGTTCGGAGCGAGCGCTCCTTGGCCTCCATGACGATCTCCTGCTGCTTCGTCTTCGCCTCGTTCAGGACCTCCTGGGACTTCTCCTTCGCCTCGGCCAGAATCTTCTCGGCGCGGCCTTCCGCGTCGCCAATAGACCGCGCCGCGACCTTCTTTCGGATCACGTATCCTGCTCCGCCGCCGAGCAGAAGGCTCGCGACGAACGTCAGCAAATAATTCAACATAAAACTTCTCGAGATTATTCATCCCCAGAAGATACAGCCGTCAAATTCCGGTTACGTCAAGAGGTGCCGTTTCGGTTGAAACGGAGAAATGACGAGAGAAATTGACGAAATCAAGCGAGAAATCATAGGGGAACGCCTGCAACTGTAGCTCTGAAGGGTTCGATTTACCCTTTGACTGTAGCAGATGCGCCAACCCTTGACAAGACACTTTCCACCGGAAGCAGCGCCGCCTCGACCGTCTCGGGCGTGAGCGTTTTCAACGGGATCGCCTCCTGGACGCGGAACGGGCCGACCGATGTTCGCCGCAGTTCCTGGACGTACCCGCCGACCCCGAGCTTGGCCCCGAGGTCGCGCGCCAGGGAACGGATGTAGGTCCCGGTTGAGCAGGCGATACGGACGGAGATCGTCGTCGTCCCTTCACGTTTCCCCTCCTCGTAGGGAGGAGGGGTCAGGGGTGGTCGTCGCGCGTCGTCGACGATCTCAAACTTATACACGTTCACCTCCCGAGCCTTCGCCACCATCGGCTTCCCTTCCCGCGCCGCCTCATACATCTTCTTCCCGCCAATCTTGATGGCAGAGTAGTTCGGAGGAATCTGCGAGATTGGGCCTGTAAGCTCGGCAATCGCGGTCTCCAACGCTAAGCGTTGGTAGTTCATACTACCAACGCTTAGCGTTGGTAGTAGCGTCCCCGTCCGGTCGTCCGTATCGCTCGTCGCCCCGAGCAAGAACTCCGCCTCGTACTCCTTTCCCAATCCGACCAGCTTCGGAAACTCCCGCGTCGCCACCCGCCCGACACCGACCACAAGCAGCCCTGTCGCAAAAGGGTCGAGCGTCCCGGCGTGCCCCACGCGCTTTTCGCCGGTGAGCCGTCGAACCCGCGCGACCACGTCGTGCGAAGTCATGCCGTCGGGCTTGTCGATGAGGAGGAAGCCGATCATAAAGGAGTGATGAAGTGATGGAGTCGTGGGGTGCTGGAGGGAATGGTAGCACAGGGCCGGAATATTGACATTTTCGCAATTTTCCATTATCCTACCCCTTCTCGATCGCGGCCGCCCGGCGCACAGGTTTGGGCGCCGGGCGGCCGCGATCAAGCGGTACCATTTTGCAATCGCGTTCGGAATGACGCGTTGCGGGAGAATCTCATGGAAACAAGACCGACCTGGAAGACGATCCGACGCGGTGCGTACGGGTCAACCGAGGCCTGGCTGGCGGCCTATCGTGCGAGCGGGAACAGGGATGAATCGCAGATGCCGGGAATACTGAGTATCCTGAAGGACATCGTTTGGGCACAGGAAGAGACGGTCGTCGAACTCGTCATCGCGACCGGTGAAGACCTTGGTCTGCGCGACGGATACGATCCGGACCAGAGCGAAGCCGCTGCCGCTGCCGCGCAAGGCCTGTACCCGTGCGATCCTGAGGATGCCGCGGCTCTGTATCTCCAGTGCGGAGATCTGACGGAAGACGAAGTGTACT
>JAHFIS010000027.1 GCA_023246275.1 Candidatus Uhrbacteria bacterium | reverse complement strand
CCTCCGGCTACGTGGCCGACGCCACCGACTGCGGCGACGGCGTCGCGACGGTGAACCCGGGCGAGACCGAGATGTGCGACGGTTCGAACGTCGACGAGAACTGCAACGGCCTCGTGAACGACGACGACCCGGGCACCCCGGACTCCTCGAAGTCGATGCTCTACCACGACGCGGACGGCGACGGCTACGCGGACCCGGCCACCGGGACGCTGTACTGCGCCTCGCCCGATCCCTGGTGGATCGGCGACAGCTCGGACTGCGACGACGCCTCGTCGTCCGTCTATCCCGGTGCGCCCGAGTCCTGCAACGACGTCGACGACGACTGCGACGGCACCGTCGACGAGTCGGACGCCAGCGGAACCAGCACCTGGTACCACGACGGCGACGGCGACGGGTACGGCGACGCGGGCGCGAGCTTCGTCTCTTGCGTGGCGCCCCTCGGCTATGTGGCCGACGCCACCGACTGCGATGACGCGAACGCGAGCGCCAACCCCGGCGGAACCGAGGTGTGCGACGGCGCGGACAACGACTGCGACGGGTCCGTCGACGGCAGCGATGCCACCGACGCCTCGGTGTGGTGGATGGACGCGGACGGCGACGGGTACGGCGACAACGACTACTCGCTGCACCAGGTCTCCTGCGACCAGCCCGCCGGGATGGTCGAGAACGACGACGACTGCGACGACGCCGACGCCTCGGTCAATCCGGACGGGACCGAGGTCTACCTCGACCTTCTGGACAACGACTGCAACGGGATCGTGGACGACAGCGGGGTCTACTGCTGCGCCGACACGGACTTCGACGGCTTCGGCGACGGGTCCGACTGCGTCTACGACGAGACCGGGACGTGCGACGCGTACCCCGGGTACGTGATCGGCGACAGCGACTGCGACGACACCGACGCGTCCACCAACCCCGACGCGTACGACTGGCCGTACGACCTGATCGACCAGGACTGCGACGGGTTCCCCACCTCCAGCTAGGCGGAACCACCTTCCCCGAGAGCGAGTCTCCCGGGGTATTTTTTTGGCTAATTTTTCATACGTTGCGCCGGATCTTGACACAATCCGTTCCCTGTGGCATCATTCTCGCTCCTTCATGTGACTGCCGGATTTCCCGGCTTTTGTGTGTCGGAGACTACCCCAAGGACAGAAGACAATGCACCTTCGAACCACGCTCCTCTCCCTCGCCCTCGTCCCCCTCGTCGCCTGCGGCGCCCTGTACCCCAGCGGCTCCTCGGGTGGCACCGACTTCCAGATGGTCGGCATGGGCGACGGCGCCGACAACGACGGCGACGGCTACGGCGAGCGCATCGACTGCGACGACGCCAACGCCGACGTCAACCCCGGCGAGGAAGAGCTCTGCGCCGACGGCGTGGACAACGACTGCGACGGCGAGATCGACGGCGAGGACGACAACGCCAACCGCGCCCCCCACTGCTTCGACGGGGACGGCGACGGGTTCTGCGACGACTACAACGACAACGGCGTGCTCGACGCCGGCGACACGGTCCAGATGTGCGAGTCCTCGGACGCGGACATCATCGCGGAGCAGACGGACGGCGACGTCTCGAAGACGGCCAGCTACATCGAGGTGGTCGACAGCGGCCCCCCGCTCTACGAGTACCCCGCGGCCGACTGCGACGACGCGGACGCCAACACGTTCCCCGGCGCGCCCGAGACCTGCGACGGCCTCGACAACGATTGCGACGCCTCGACCCCGATCGACGAGAGCATGCTCATGGGCACGTTCTACGCGGACGCGGACGGCGACATGTACGGCGACGCGGCCGTCACCCAGGAGGCGTGCGACGCCTCCGACGGCTGGGTCGCGGACGACACCGACTGCGACGACGCCGACCCGATGGTCAACCCCGGCGCGACCGAGGTCTGCGACGACGTGGACAACGACTGCGACGCCGCCACCGCCGAGCCGACCTCCTGGTTCTACCAGGACATGGACGGCGACATGTACGGCGACGCCGGCGTGAGCGCCGAGGCCTGCGAGCCCTCCGAGGGCTGGGTCGCGGACGACTCGGACTGCGACGACACCGATCCGATGGTCAACCCCGGCGCCATGGAGGTCTGTGACGGCATCGACAACGACTGCGACGTCCTCACGCTCGACCCCACGACCACGTTCTACCAGGACATGGACGGCGACATGTACGGCGACGCCGGCGTGAGCGCCGAGGCCTGCGACGCCCCCGTGGGCTACGTCGCGGACGACCGCGACTGCGACGACGCGGACGCCAGCGCGTACCCCGGCGCGGCCGAGACGTGCGCGAACGACGGCACGGACAACGACTGCGACGGCAGCGCGACGGACACCCCGGTCGACGAGTCCGTCTGGTACGCGGACGTCGACGACGACGGCTTCGGCGACGAGACGGACCCCGGCTTCTCGAGCTGCGACATGCCCGTCGCGCCGTTCCCGTACGGCAACCAGGCCGGCGACTGCAACGACGCCAACAGCGCGGTCAACCCCGACGCGACGGAGATCCTGAACGGCATCGACGACAACTGCGACGACGTCATCGACGACGTCACCTCCTGCACGACGGACGTCTACGTCCTCTCGGGCAGCGGGCAGGCGACCTCGGTCACCGGCGTGGTGAGCGACGACGCGACGCTTTCCGGCGACTGGATGTCCAGCGTCAGCGGCGTGTCGGTCACCCCGTACTCGCTCGGCGGCGACGCCTGGGAGTACCGGTTCACCATGGGGCTCTGCATCAGCGCCTCCGGGTCGATCATCCTCGACGGCGACTTCACGGACGGCACCTCGCTCGCGGACGACGCCAGCGCCAACGTCACCGCGTACCTCGACGGCACCTCGCTCCGCCGCAACCTGTACGACAACGGCGACGGCACCAACAGCTACGAGATCGTCCGCTAGCCGGCGATCGTCTCCCTCCGGCCCATGCCCAGCGCATCGGCCGGTTTTTTGTTATACTGTTGCCGTATGCTCGTGCTTTTTCTCATCGCGGCGCTTGGATTCCTGATCCTCACCTTTTTTCGTCCCCTCATCACACTGGCGATCCTTGCCCTCTACCTTCCGTTCGAGTCCGTCCTCCTCAAGTTCGCTCCCGACGAGATCTACGTCTACGCCCGTTTTTTCTCCGAGGGCCTCATCTACGCCCTCGCCGCGGCTGTCGTCTGGCGCGCGCTGACCGGGTCCATTCGCCTCCGGTCGACGCAGGCCGACCTTCCGTTCATCCTGTTCCTCGTCATGCTGCTCGCGTCCGTCGCGATCAACGCCGTCTCGCCCACCGTCGCGATTCTCGGCACGCGGCAGATCATCCGGTTTGTCCTCGTGTTCTTCATCGCCGTCCAGCTCAAGCCGAGCCGCGACTACGTCCGCAACATCACCCTCGCCCTGTTCGCCGTCGTAGGCCTCGAGTCCGTGATCGGGATCGTCCAATCACTCTCAGGCGGATCGCTCGACGCGCTGCTCCTTCCGTCCGACGCGCACTCGCTCGGCGAGGTGACGCTCACCGGCGGGGTCGACGAGTTCTGGGAGCCTGGCTCGCGCGTGTTCGCGACGCTTGGGAGATACGACCGGCTAGGGAATTTTCTGTATTTTTTCCTCGCTCTTGCGGTCGGGTTCGCGTACGAGTTTCTTGGGACGCGTCGAGGACCTCACCCTGACCCTCTCCTTTTAAAGGAGAGGGAAACGAGGGCGGGAACGCAGTGGCGCTCGGAGCTCGTCGCGCTGTTCGCCGTCGCGATCCCGGCTCTCATCCTCACCTATTCCCGCGCCTCCTGGTTCGCGTTCCTCCTCGCGTTCCTGTTCATCGCCGTCTGGATAAAGCGCGACCGTCGCGTGATGCTCGCCGCGGTGACCGTCGTCGTCGCGGTCGTCGCCTACGTCGGAATCACCGGCCTGAACGTGCGCTATATCACCGAGGCGCCCGGACAGACGCTTGTCGAGCGCTTCTACGAGACGTTCAGCTATGCCCGCTGGCGCGGAGAGTACTACGGCATCGGCCGCGTCTATTGGATGGTTCAGACCCCGCTCACGGTCGTTGCCGCGTCGCCTCTCTTCGGCTTCGGTCCGGGCCAGTTCGGCGGGGGAGCGGTCGTGGCGCTGAACAACACGAAGGTGTACGAGCAGCTCGGCCTCCCGTTCGGCGTCTTCGGGACCGACGGAATCATCGACAACAACTGGTTCTCGCTTTGGGGAGAGACGGGCTGCCTCGGGATGGTCTTCTTCCTCTGGACGTACGTCGGCCTGATCGTTCACTGCGTCCGCGTCTATCGCCAGAACCCCGACCCGTTCGTCCGCGCCCTCGCCATCGGCGTCGCCGCGGCAATGCTCGGGGTCGCCATGAACGCGTTCCTCTCGACGGTCTTCGAGATCCGAACGCTCGCGTTCTACGTCTGGCTCTACGCCGGATTTGTCGTCGCCTTGGGCGAAGCCAAGCTCCCCTCTCCTTTAAAAGGAGAGGGACAGGGTGAGGTCTAAGGTGGGCTCTATGACGATGACCAACAACCTCGTCAGCTCTTTGGACACCCGTCGTCGCCTGCGCGCGGATTCGACTGTCCCTGAAAAACGGATTTGGCGCCTGCTTCGTGACAGGCGCCTCGAAGGATATAAGTTTCGTCGCCAGCACGGTATCGGTGCGTACATCGTTGATTTCTATTGTCCGGAGGTAAGGCTTGTCGTTGAGATCGACGGTGACAGTCACTCTACTCCTGAGGCGCAGGCATACGATCAGCGACGGACAGCATATCTGCGATCCTGTGGCATGGACGTTATACGGTTTACGAACGATGACGTCGGATGGAAGCCAGAAGAGGTCGTAGACCAGATTTATCAGTATATCGAGGCGCGCTATCATAACCGTAGACCTCACCCTGTCCCTCTCCTTTTAAAGGAGAGGGGAACGTGACGCGCTATGAAAATAGTCCAAGCCAACAAATTCTACTTCCCAAAGGGCGGGGCCGAGCGGTACATGCTCGATCTTTCCGCGTGGCTCGAATCTCAGGGCCACGAGATTTTTCCGTTCGCGATGCGGCACCCGCAAAATCTTCCCGCGACGACCTCGCCGTTCTTTCCCTCGTTCGTCGCGACGGAGAACGTCCGGCTGAACGTCGCGGGACTGTTCACGTTCGGCCGGATGTTCTTCTCGTCGGAGGCGCGGAATAAAATGGCGCGGCTCATCGACGCGAAGCGGCCCGACGTCGCGCATATCCACAATATCTATACCCAGCTTTCCCCGTCGATCCTCGACGCGCTCAGGTCCCGCCGCGTGCCCGTCGTGATGACCGTCCACGACCACCACCTGGTCTCGCCGCAGTACAATGTCTGGGCGACCGGGTGCGGGGTGGACCATTCGCGCGACGGGATTCTTGCCGGGACGCTGTCCAAGTTCCACAAACATTCCCACGCCGCCTCGTTCGCGCAGGTGACGGCGTTCAAATTTCATCATAACCGCGGGTCGTATCGCAATGCCGTCGACATATTCCTCTGTCCGTCCGACTATATCCGCCGCAAGATGATCGACGCCGGGTTTCCGGAATCAAAGCTTCGGACGAACCATTATGGCGCGGACCCGTCGTCGGTCGTTCCGTCCTACGGCCACAAGGGATATATGCTCTTCGTCGGCCGTCTTTCGGAAGAGAAGGGCGTCGAGACGTTCATCCAAATCGCGCGGCAGCTTCCCGACATCTCGTTCAAGATCGTCGGCACCGGGCCGGACGAGGAGCATCTTCACGCGTTCGCGCACGGCTCGCCGAACATCGAGTTCGTCGGGTACCGGTCAGGAGAGCTGCTGGCCGAGCTGTATGCAGGAGCGATGGCCGTCCTCGCTCCGAGCCGCGTCCACGAGATTTTCCCTCTCGTCACCCTCGAGGCGATGGTCCACGGCAAGCCTGTCATCGGCAGCAGCGTGGGAGGAATGCCAGAGGTAGTCGAGGACCGCGTCACCGGCCTGCTCGTCCCGCCGAACGATCTACACGCCTGGGTCGAGGCCACCATGCGCCTGGCCTACGACGAGGATTTCCGCGTCGGATTGGCACGGAACGCCCGGCTGGCCGTCGAGACGACGTTTCACATCAAGAATCACCACGCCCGCGTTCTCAAGGCCTATGAGGATGCGATTGCCACCTAAGCCTAGCTTGGGTGGGTTGACGCTGAGCGCGGTTGATGGTAACGTCTGGGCGCTCTCAATCTGGGAGGAAGCATGTCGAAGGTGGTATTTCTTGGCGGAATGAAGGGTCTTGGGCTTGAGATGGCGATCCTGGCCGAGCGGCGGCAAGACGCGGTGACCGTCACGCGCTCGTCATCCCGGCGACGCCCGTCGGTCCTTCTGGCCGACCAGATCGAGTGCAACCTCGACCTTCGCGCAGACTTCGACGCGTATCTGGCGGCCCCGGCAGGAACGCCGGCTGGTCCCTGGGACGCCATCGCGGATGCCATCGCGGCGTGCGACACGTTCGTATGGGTCGCTGGCATCTGGCTGCGCCATCCGTTCCACGTCTCCGAATGGTACGACAAGGCCGAGGTGCTCACGGTCCAGTTCGCGGCGCCGGCCCAGATCCTGCACGCGGCGCTGCGCAAGCGTCTGTCTGTACCCGATCCGAAGCCGATCCACATCGTCGTGATCTCGTCCTCGTCGGCCTGGAAGGTCCGTGGCGACGGGCAGGCGATGTACGGCGCGGCCCAGGCGGCCAAGGCGCAGTTCGCGCGCAATCTGTGCGCCGAGCTGCAGACCTCGCTCCCCGGGTCGATGGTGACGCTCGCGTGCCCGGGCGGCATGCGCACCGACCTGTTCTACGGCGAGGTCGACACGACGAACTTCATGGACCCCGCCGCCGTCGCGGCTCAGATCTGGACCGCGACCGATCTTCCGCACGAGAACGGCCTTCTCGAGATGCATCTTTCCGGCACGGGAGACGACATCCAGGTCGCCTACGGTCCCAAGCTCCCTGCCTAGCCCGCGCACGCCGCGGACTTTTTCTTTTGAACGGGATTGGGTAGACTGTGGTCATATGGAAATACCCCGATTCGATCCTTCTGAGAAACCGACGGTCAAGCCGTTAAAGCCTGTCGACCGTCGGGTTGAGTGGGGGCGCATTGACGCGGCGGATCGCGCACGCAAAAATGTGGAGGATTCCCGCAATATGCTGGAACGCGACATGCTGCCGGGTTCCGGCCTGCAGGCGGAGGCGAATGCCACCCGCGACAAGGCGGCGGAAGAAAAGAAGAATGAGAAGGGAATGGAAACGGTCGTCATGGCGACGTCGCCGGAAGAGCTTTCTCGGTCGATGGCGGATTTGAAACTTTCAACGCTGGACGCGACGCATCGCAAACTGTTGAGATGGAAGATCGAGCAGTTTATCGACACGAAGCGGCCGGGCGTTCCTCTTGACCGCGTGCAGCAGGACATTCTCAGGCGCGTCATTCGTCGCAATTCGACGAAGCGAGGGCCGATGGTCGTGTACGAGACCGATCAGGATTGGAATACGACGTATGCAAAGGAGGTGCTGGACGAGGCATTTCCGTCCGAAAAAAAAGGGTCGGGAGAACCGGACAAAATCGCTCAGGTTTCTCAGCGGAGGGACACGGGAGATGTCATCCCCGTCGGTTTTGAGGGAAAGCGGACGCTCGTGCCCTCTTCGAAGCCTTCGGAAAAGCGTACCGATCCAGGTATTTTTGACCGGTTGATGAAAAATGCTCGTAAATCGCTTGGACTTTAGGGAAAACCCCTTTCACAACTCGGTTGTGGAAGGGGTTTTCGCTTACTCGACGACCGCCATTCCGTTCGCAAGCGCGTCGCCTGGCAAGCTCGTCGAAATCGCCGCTCCCGCCGTCGAGACGAACGCGCCCGTCACCGCGTCGGTCGCGGTGACGCGGATGTTCTTCAGCAGCGTCGGTATCGTTCCAGTCTGGTCGGCGGTCGGCAGGAGCGACACCTCGAACGCGACGCCGACGATCTTGCTGTCGGGGGAAAGGGTCGGGGAGAGGGAATCGGCGGACCAGACGATTTGGTTTCCGTTTTCGACGACTCCGCCGTCGATCGAATCGGTCTGGCGTCCCGTAAACGCGACGTTCGGCCCGAGCTCGCCCTCGATGCGGACGTTCCTGAGCGCGTTCGTCGTCCCGCGGACGTTCCAGAAGATCCAGTAGCTCGTTTCCTCGTCGACGGTGGGCGGCAGCGGGCCCCGTCCGATCTGGTCTCCGCTCGGGGTCGCGTAGCGGCCGAACGAGCTGAGGACGAGCGGGGAAGTCATCGTGGTCGAGACGGGCCCGTCCCCGACGGTCGCGCGTTCCAGTTCTGCCATGTCGAACGTCGCCGAGGCCGTCGTCGCGAACGGGACGTTCTCATAGACCTTCGTCGCGCTCTGCTCGACGGACGATTTCAGGGGGATCATCAGCATGAT
>JAHFIS010000026.1 GCA_023246275.1 Candidatus Uhrbacteria bacterium | reverse complement strand
CTACGTGGAGGAGCGAGATCTCGGAGTCGCCCGCCACGACCAAATCTGCATTCGTAGAGAAGGTGCCGTTCGCGTACATCGTGGCCCCGGACCCGGCGAACCCGTCGCCGATGTCAAAGGACGCGAAAGTGGAATTACCGTCCACGTCGAGCGTGGATCCCGTGTGGACCGCTCCGCTTCCGTCCTCGACCGTGAACGCCCCGCCGTCGACCGAGATTCCGCCGTTCAGAGACGAAAGGCCCGCGGCGGAGAGCGTCGAAAAGGTAACGACCGCGCCAGTGCCGTCCTCGACGGTAAACAATCCCCCATCGGTCGAGATGCCGCCGTTTGCGGCAAGAAGACCGTCGGCGGACACGGATCCGTCATCGCCAAACGTAAGGTTACCCGTCAATCCGTCCAAGGTCAGGTTGTTTCCGTCCATCGTGAGCGTGCGCGGCGCGGTCAGGGTCAGGTCGTCGGTACCCAGGTTCTTGTCCACTCCCCCGCCAACCACGTCGACCCAGGAGAGGACGCCCGAGCCGTCGGTCTTGAGTACCTGGTCGGCGTCGCCGTCATTGGAAGGAAGGGTAAGCGCGTAGTCGGCCCCGAGCGCGGACGGGACGGTGAGCGTCACCTTGTTCGCGCCGTTGTCGGAATCCTCGGAGATGGAGACGGAACCGGACGACGTGGCGCCGTTCGCGACCGCCAGGTTCGCGTTCGCGGTCACGAGGCCGGCGTAGGTCGGCGACTGGTCGGTCGCGGCTACCCAGGATCCGCCCACCGCGTCGTAGACGTAGAGCTCTCCGTCGGTGGTGTTGTAGTACATCCGGCCGCCGTAGGACAGGTTGTCCGCCGGGGCCGCGGAAAGCGACTCGATGGCGCGGCTGGTCATGGCGAACGCGACCGAGTTGATCGCGACGCGGGGGGCCAGCGTCTCGCCCTCGACGTGAACGGAGAGCCAGCGCGCCGAGTTCAGGTCGGCTTCCTCTCCCGCGTTGTCGTTGAACGGATCCACGGCGCCGAGCTGCGCGCTGAAATAGCCGTCGGTGACGGTGACGGTCTGTGCTTCCGTCCAGTCCGCGGTCCCGTCGCTCGCGGCGTCGTACAGCGTGAACGTAAAGTCATAGCTTCCGTCCGCCACCGCGACGCCGGCGGCGGTGCGAAGGCGGCCCTGGTACGAGATCGTGTCCGATATGGCGGCATGCGCGACGGCCGAGAGGAACGGGGCCGGGCCGAGCGTCCCGAAGACGACGAGCACGGCGAGCGTCATGTTTAGCAGTTTTTTCAACATATGCGCGGTTATGAGGAACGGTTATTTTTTTGAAATGGATTTCCGTTTCTTACGGCGCATTGCCGCGAGGATGCCAGCCCCTGCAAGGACTGCCAGCCCGGAAATGACGATCGCCTTTGTCGTTATGGAGGTTGGCGATGGCTGCGGAGATCCCGACTTCGACAACGCGTCGATCTCGCCTTTCTCCTTGTCCCTCGCGGCGAGGTCTTCCGACGAGAGAACCGTGTCTTCCGCGTATACGCGGAAGCCCGTCTTGCCGAACGTCGCGTTTCCCGCACGGTCAATCGCCTTGACCTGCACGAACGCGTCGCCGACCTTCAGTTCCTTCAGGACCATCGGGCTTGTCGCCGGCTCATAGGCGCCGTTGTCCATGGAAACCTCATAGTGGTCGATCCCGCTCGTCTCGTCCGTCGTGCCGAACGTGAGCAATGCGCTTTCTCCTTCCAGGTACCGGATGCGCGCGGTGGTCGGCGCAATGACGTTCGGTGGAGTCGCGTCGACTTGGACGCGGTAATGGGCCGTCTTCGTATAGGTCGCCCCTGCAAGAACGCCCTTCAGGTGGAAGTACCAGGTGCCGTCGGAAATCTTGTCGACGGTCTTCGTGAGTATTTTTGCGGAAAGCTTTTCGGTCGGGTCTGTTGTCGGACTCTGGTCGAATGCCGTGAGCCATCCGGTGACCGTCTGTTTGTCGGGCCCAGACCAGTCGGCGACGAAGGCGTTCGACTTGTACCAGGCGTCCTGGCTGGGATGAGAAAGGCTGCTGAGCGCAATGGCTGGACCGACGTCGACGGAGGTTTCGGAGATCGTCACCGTCTCCTCGCCATACGCCCCGGTTCCCTTCTCCTCTCCGTTCGCGATCAGCTTCGAGGAGCCTCCGATGGAAATCTTCGCGGTGCCGGCCTTCAGCGGGTTGAACGTGATCGTCGCGAACGTCCCGCCTGACTGGACCGACGACCCGAGGAGAAATCCTCCCTCGGAGATCGTCCCGGCCGCGTTGTCGAACGAGTTTCCGGGAGACTGGCGCGACAAGAGCGTTCCGAGCGTCACGCTGTCGACGCGAATCAGGTCGGGAGGAAAGGTGACGAGCGCGCGGGCCGTGTCGATCTTCTCGCCGTGCGGGTCCAGAAGAATGTCGACTGAGAACCGCTCGCCGACCGTGGCCGCCGCCGTGGAAACGCCCGGCGCAAAGACCGCTCCCCCGAGAGCCCACGACGGGGTCGGAAGGAGAAGCGAGCCGATCAGAATGGCGAGCAGCCGGTTCCTCATAGTCTATGGAAGTTTGTTCCAGCGCGAGACGAGCATGGAAAAGTCGTAGTCGTCGACCACGCGGTCGCCGTTGAAGTCGGCGATGGAGGACGTCGTGTTCCAGACGTGGACGAGCATGGACAGATCGTAGTCGTCGATGATCGCGTCGCCGTTCACGTCGCCGATCGCCTGCGAGGCGAGCGATATCTTCAAAAAGCCGAGCGACTGGCCCGCCGAGGACAGGGCCATGACCGTGATGTCGTTTACCCCGTTTTTCAGCCAAACGACCGCGACCCACGTGGTGGACGTTGGATACGTGACGCCGGAGGTGCTTCCGTCGACGGTGACCGTCGATCCCGACGGACGGTTGCCGAACAGCGTCTCGGACGTGCGGAAGCTGACGTCGCCGTTCGCGGCGCTTCCGTCGCCGAGCGTGAGGCCGGAGGACGACGCCGATCCGGTCGTGACACCGGACGCGCCTCCGCCTCCGCCGCCTCCGCCTCCACCGCCGCCTCCGCCTCCGCCGCCGGCATTCTCACAATCGGACGTATCGTAAGAACAATCGGAGGAGCAGGACAGACTGCCGGAATCAAACCCCTCGATCACGCACGTCCCTCCGTCCAGATCGCCGGAATCGCAGTCCTCTCCCGGATCCACGAACCCGTCGCCGCATCCAAACTGGCCGGAACCGCCGGATTCAAGGGCGTAGGACGCGGAAACGGAACGCCCCCCGATCGGGTCGAGCGATCCGCTGAGCGAGTAGCTCGCCGAGGAGATCGTCTTGCCGCTCGAGACCGCGTCGTCGGCCGGGTCGATCTTGTAGCTCGCGCTCGACGCGGCGCGCAAGAACCCCGTCGGCGAGGCGGCAAGAAGGAGGATCGCTCCGAGTGTGAGGATGCGCTTGGTGTTCATACCCTGGTTCTATTGCGCGTCGATCGCGGTCCAGTCGTAGAAGATGGAGGTATAGGCGATGGCGTGCAGGGCCTTCCAGTCCATGGAGGTGACCGGGATGTGCCCGTACTTCGCGCCGAAGACCACGAGCGACTGGGCCTCGTGCTTCACGTTGCGCATCGCCGGGTCCATCGGGTAGCACGTGTCGTAGGCCATGCAGTGCAGAGCGTCCCAGTCGACGGAACTTGCCGGGAGATGGCCCGCGAACGCGCCGAAGTTGACGAGCGCCTGCGACTCGAGGTCCTTGCTCGTGGCCGAGCTGCCGCTGCCGGACACCGTGATCTTTCCGAACCCGGCGGCGCTGACCTTCTCCTCGCCGTCGTTGATGAGCTTGGAGTCGGAGCCGATCGCGATGGTCGCCGCTCCCGGGGCAAGGACGCGGAACGTGACCGTGGCCATCGTGCCGCTCGCCGTGACGCGACCGCTCGAGCGAAACGCGCCGAACGACATGGTCCCGGCGGCGTTGTTGATGGAGTAGCCCGGCGACAGCGAGGTGAACTGGGTCCCGAGGTCGAACCGCTCCCCCTCGAGGATCGTCGGCGGATAGCTCAGGTTCGCGCGCGCCGTGTCGAGCGACTCGCCGTTCGGGTTCACGGTGATCGTGATCGTGAACGTGCTCCCCACCGCCGGCGCCGCGCTCGACGACGAAAGCCAGAACGTGGACGCGCCCGCCGCGCGCGCAAGCGGGACGTTCGCGAGGCTCGAAAGGACGATCGCGAGACCGAGGACGAATACGCGGGCCTTTTGCATACGGGTGGGCGTTAGAAAAAATCGAAAAATTCTGATGCGCGATTGGGAAAAGTATAGCATAATTCGCGCAAGAAGGCGCGCGAGAGACTGTGTATAAACAAAAAACATCCTGCGCGAGGCAGAATGTTTTTTGGTGGGCGCAGGAGGATTCGAACCTCCGACCTTCACAATGTCAATGTGACGCTCTAACCAACTGAGCTATGCGCCCGAAATTCCGACGGCTTTCCCGAACGTGGCCACACTATACGGAATATCCGCCCGACCGTCAACGCCCCTCGCTCGATCCGTCCCCCTCCTCGAACGTGATCCACGGCTTCGTCTTCGTCGTCGAAAGCTTCAGGAACAGCGTCCCCACTGCCACAAGCACGATCATGCCCAGCAAAAATGCGCTGAATATCCCGACGAACCCGCAGCCGAAGATCGCCGTGATCGCCTCGGCCTTGCTTTCGCTCGACACAAGGCACTGGCTCACCGCGTCGTCTGCCATCCGCAATCCGCCCCAAGCCGCGCCCGCCGCGCAGCCGAGCGCCAGGATCGTAAACAGGCAGCTAAACCGCACCTTTCGGACGCTCCCCATCTTCAAAACGGCCATCGCCGCGAAAAAGACCCCGCCGAGTATCCAGTACACCAGGAACCAGATTAGTGCGATGAGCCAGGCGAACAATCCAAGGTCTGCATTCATAGTGGAGCCAGGATAGCACGAAATGTGATATCATGGTAGGGTCATAACTCAAAAACAGGCCCGTAGCTCAGTTGGTTAGAGCGTCGAGCTTATACCTCGATGGTCGATGGTTCGAATCCATCCGGGCCTACCAAACACTATGCCCTTTCTTCTTCTTGGAATCATCATCCTTTTTCTCGGAATCTTCATGTTCCGTCTCGGAAAGAAGACGCACAACCACGACTTTGAGCTCGGCTCGATGGGCCTCGTCATCGGCGGGATCATCCTGATCATCCTCTACGGACTGTTTTATCGGGGACTAACGCTATTCGGAGCATAACATTTTGTGAAAACTTTCATCGTCTCCCCAGAACAATCCGGAATCCGGCTCGACATCGCGCTTGCCGCGCACCTTGAGGCATCGCGGGCACGGATCCAGAAGCTCATCAAGGCCGGCGAGGTCACGGTGAATGGAAAGGCCGTCACGGCGCACTCCACGCTTCACGAGGGCGAGACCGTTTCGTTTCCTCCCCTTCCGTCCATGAGGCGCAAGGCCGCGGAGACGGTCGAGATCCCCGTCATATTTGAAAACGACGACCTGGTTGTGATCAACAAGCCGGCCGGCATCATCGTCCACCCGATGAACGCGACCGACCGCCGCACGAGCGTCATCGGATCGCTGCTCGCGACGCGCCCCGAGATCAAGAAGGTCGGCGACGCGGCGGCCCGCAAGCTGCGCCCCGGAATCGTCCACCGTCTCGACAAGGCCGTGTCGGGCGTGATGGTGGTGGCGAAGACGCAGAAGGCGTTCGACGAGCTCAAGCGCCAGTTCGGCGAGCGCGAGGCGGACAAGCAGTACGCGGCGCTCGTGTACGGCAAGATCGCCAAGGACCACGACTCCATCCTGTTCAAGATCGCCCGCTCGAAGACGCTCGGCCGCATGGTCTCCCGCCCGGAAGGACAGGAGGGCAAGGACGCGCACACGGACTACGACGTTGTCGACCGGTTCAAAACCACGACGCTGGTCGACGTGACCATCCACACCGGCCGCACCCACCAGATTCGCACGCACTTCAAGGCCATAGGCCACCCGGTGGTGGGCGACGTCCTCTACCACACGCGTCTCGTCCACATCAAGCCGCTTGAGATGGACCGCCTGTTCTTGCACGCGAAGAAGCTTTCCATTAGGCTGCTCGACGGCAAGCGAAAGACGTTCTCGTCTCCCCTGCCGAAGGACCTGAAGGCCATTCTCACCACCCTCCCGAGGACATAGGCTATGGCACGCATCTACGTCATCACCGGCCCGAGCGCCGTCGGAAAGACCACCGT
This sequence comes from Candidatus Uhrbacteria bacterium, assembly GCA_023246275.1. Lineage (GTDB taxonomy): Bacteria > Patescibacteriota > Patescibacteriia > UBA9934 > GWF2-40-263 > YC12-FULL-57-11. Next base: position 2,182 of record JAHFIS010000026.1, on the reverse strand, counting down.
CGCGAACCGCCTGCTCGAGGCGCGCCCGACGCTGAGAAAAGTCGTGACCTGCACGACGCGTCCGATGCGTCCGAACGAGACCGACGGGGTCGACTACCACTTTCTCGACGCCGAAACGATGGAGCGCCTGATCGCGGACGGAAAGATGTTCGAGTCCGCCCGCGTCTACGACCGAATCTACGGCAGCCGCATGTCCGACGTGGAGGCGATCCTCGCCACGGGCAACGACGTCCTGTTCGTCATCGACGTCCAGGGGACGCGAACCATCAAGCGCGACCACCCCGAGGCCGTGACGATCTTCATCGACGCCGCAAGCACCGACGAGCTCGTCGCCCGCATGGAAGCCCGCGACAAGGGCACCACCGCGAACCGCACGGAGCGCATCGCCGCCATCGACGCCGAACGCGCCTACGGGGCGGAGTGCGACCACCGCGTCGTGAACCCGCAGGGAGCGCTCGCGGAAACGGTCCGCACGGTCGGAGAGATCATGGACCGAAGGGACTAGCCGCCACACGGGCGGCTTTTTTCGTATCTTACAGGTCGAAACCGCGAGCGGGGTCAGATCCGGAATCCGGAATTTTTCCGGATTCCGGATCTGACCCCGCTCGCTTTCGACACCCCACCGTATCCGCACAAAAAAAAGGCGACAGCTTACGCCGTCGCAGGGCCTGCCGTCGATTCCGTCTCATCCTTCGCTACGGCTTCGGACGACAAGTCCGGGCCGAACAGGTCGTCGAGTTCCTCCTTCGTCATGCCGAACTTCAGGCCCCAGGCAGCGAGGTGGTCGGGGACGTCCCGCCCGCTTTCCCAGCCGTAACCGAGCTCCCCGGGCGTTTTGGACAGGAACTCGCGAACCGTCGTCACGGCATTGAGGTAACACCGGTTGAGACGCGTCGCGACGGCGAAGAAGTGCGGGCTCATCCCCTCGGCCTTGAGCGCGGCCGCCAACGCGCGGCTGCGGCGCCTTCTCTCGGCTTCCGCTTCGCCTTTCGTTGGTCCCCAGACGGGACGAAGCTGGCGAATTTCCATGGGCTCCCAGGAATTGCGGCACTCCTCCATCAGCAGCTTGGTGGCGCGCGCCTCGCGTTCCCTGTACGCGACCATCGTTGGCACGGTGTCCATGCCACGCCCGTCGGCGAAGTCCTCGGGGAGATGCATCGACGCATGCAGCGTCGACGCGAGCGCCGGAACGCGATCGAGCATCTTCTGAAGCTCCACCACGTCCCTCTGCTCAAGCTGCCAGTTCGCCTTCGACTTCTTCGCGATGGACTGTCCGACGTACGGCGTCGTCCACTCGCGAACCACGTTGTCGAGGCGTTCCATCTGACGCAGCGGGTGCGGGTCCCAGACGTTGAGGTCGCTGAAGAGGAGGGTTCCCGGAAGCATGAGCGCGTCGAGCACCGCCTGGTCCTTCAGGTACGCCGGACGCCAGCCGAGCGACCACGGGTCGGTCGACACGGGGATGTGTCGGCGCAGGAACAGCTGGTGGACGTTCTCGCCTCCCTTGAAGCGGTACTGCCACTTGAAGCGCAGGATCTCGCCCACGAGCCGGATGCCATGCTCGCGCAGAAGCGCGACCGCCTCGTCGATGAGGCCTACCGACTCGATCGGCTGGTCGAAGAAGGAGAAGATCTTTTCCAAGTCCGCGTCGGGCGGAAGGCCCTTTGAGACGGCTCCCTCGAGACGTCCCTCCTTGAAGAGCTGGAGCGCGCGGTTGAGCGCCTCTACCTCTTCGGGCGACCGCTTTTCGCGGAGAATGAGGTCTTCGACCCCGTGGACGAGCTTGAAGTGACTTGCCAGTTCTTCGGTGTGCATCTGATGCCTCTTGTCGTTGGTTGGAAGGATCGCCCGCGGAGCCAGCGCGGGTTGTGTCCGGCCCATGCCTGCGGTATGCGCGCAGAACAGGGTGTTGCCCGGACCCCTTTGCCTTTCGGCCGCCCAACCATGCCAGAAACGGACTGATCTGTCCACCCCTCACCCATCCGCAAAAAAAAGACGACGGACTAAGCCGTCGCAGAGTTTGCCGTCGATTCCGCCTCCGAGCCAAGGAGATCGTCGAGTTCCTCCTCCGTCATGCCGAAGTTCAGGCCCCAGGCGTTGAGGCGATCGACGACCTCGCTGTGCCACGGGTAGAATTCCTTGTACGGCATCGAGAGAAATTCGCGGACCGTCTTGCACGTTC
>JAHFIS010000025.1 GCA_023246275.1 Candidatus Uhrbacteria bacterium | reverse complement strand
CGACCTGGCTGTAAAACGCTGGGGAGTGACGGAAGCCGAGGACCGGGACACGGACCTGTGCGACCCGCTCGCCTCCAGACTCACCTTCGGCGACGCGTATCGGTTCGCAAACGACCGAAAGAAGAATGAGGTCGGAGACATAGGGATCAACCTCCCCGTCCATCTGCTCGTCGCCTGGCTGGAGCGCGACCTCAAGGCGCGCGGAAGATCCTCCCGGCGAAAGCTTGGCAGGTAGCCGCACTGCCGGGCCCACGAGGGCGGCCCGGCAAGACAGTCTGTCCAGACCCCGTCTGGACCCCTCCCTTTTCTTGACGAAACGGTCGCCGAAAAAAGGGAGGAACCACGGCAATCACGCCGACCGTTCTCCAAGGACTCAGATGACTACCGCCCCGGTCTCCCGCTATGGGAACCATTCGTCCGACGGATGCACCGACGACCTCTGGTGCGTCGACGGCGTTCACCTCCGCGCCATGGAGGAGTACGTCGACGGCGGATACCGCTGGTACGTGAACCGCGTCGGCCCGTGCGACGGGTCGTGCAAGCCCGCGTCCAGGCCGTTCGACCTGCCCGCGCGCGTCGCCAAGATGCGCGAGGAACGGTTCTACGACGGTCCCCCGAAAATTCGTAAGGGCAAGGTCGTCGGTTTCAAGACGCCCCCGATCCGCAGCACGGTCGAGCTCGACGAAGGCGCGCAGGCGCTTGTCGACGCGGGCGTTCCCATTCCAGGGAGCCTGCTCTCGCGATGGTACGCCAAGCGCGACAGCGAGGGCGAGACCTGGTGCCTCGGCGCGACCCACGTCCGCGTCGCCACCGACTTCACCTGGTGGAGCGGCGGACCGAAGGGGACGTACAAGGCCCACCGCGTCACGACCGTCCCGTGCGACGGCTCATGCGCGCACGCCCGGGTCGAGCTCTCCGACCAAATGGCCGCCGCGCTCGACGCCGCGCTCGCCGAACGGGTCGCGTAGCACAAAGGGCCGCCGGAGGACGGCCCGACCACCCTGGTTCAGGCCCAGCGCCTGGACCCCTCCCTTTTCTCGACGATCGACGTCAGCACCGAGTGTTGACGTCCGAGACCGTCGGCAAAAGGGAGGAACGAGGCAATCACGCCACTTTCGTTTCGTCCCAAGGCGCCAAGTGATCCTCAACGCGTTTTCCATCAACATGCTCTCCCTCCCCGCCCGCGCGAGCTTCGACCCGCTCGCCGTCGACGAGGCCCGCGCGCTCGCCGCCGGAATGGCCTCCGCCGTGGGCCACCCGGACACGGCCGCCGTGTTCGCCGCGACGCTCGGGGTCCCGGTCCCCATGAACCGCGCCACGGTTCGGCTCGCCCCCGGCGACGTCGCGCTCGTGGGGCAGATGATGGGCCCGCGCCTTCCCGAGGGCGCCACGTCCCTCCCCGAGGGCGCGAGCATCGCCTGGGTCCGCGTCACGGTAAGCTAGGCCGCTCGCTCGAGAAAGTCGACTAAGCCCCCCTCGGAGAGGACACTGTCGTCTCCGTTTTTCTTTCCAGACGCTTGACGAAAATCCATTTTTTTCCTACGATCACTGGCCGGGAGACGCATCATGAAGCAACCGACGTTCAGCGTTGGGATCTGTACCACCAGCCGCTGGAACCGCACGACCGCCGGGTTTACCGAGCCCGTTCATCCGGAATTGCAGCTTCGGCTAGAGCGGTTCGCACGCTGGAAATCCATCCTCGGGATCGAGTACCGCGTCCGATGCTCGATCGACGGGACCGTGACAGTCCACGGAAATGGGCTGTCCGACCAGGACCATGCGCAGCTCGTCGCCTGGGCTCGACAGGGGGCCGAGTGCCTCGCGAAGGCCGTCGCGTGGATGGAAACGTACCCGGGGGACGCGCTCGTCGCGGCCGCGCTTGGCGAGCACGACGGCCTGGCGGCGATCCCCGAGCGCGCCTCGGAAATTCGCGTGCTCGCCGTTCCCGACATGGTCATCGCCCTCCTTCCCCTGACGCCCGTCCCGCCCTTTGCGCTTCGCGACGAGCGCGGACAGGTCGCCTTCCCAGGACCGCGTCCGGAGGCGCCGTTCTCCGTCTGGGTCCACGACCGCATCCGCGAGCGGATCCACTCGTCCTACGTCGCGTTCCTTGCCAAGAATGCCCACGGAGACTCCTGACGCCCGCATCCAGCGGCGTCTTTTTTGTTGGGTTGACGGTTCCCAGTGAAAGACCTACTCTTTCCCCGCGCGTCGCCAACTTCGACGAGCCCAGTGCCTTTGGCCGACGCGCCAACCAAACCCCCGCGGAGCATTCCCCATGCCCTCACCGACAAGTCCCGCCAAGCGAGCCCCCCTCGCGTTTTCCATCCGCGTCTCACCGCTTGAAAGGGGATTCGGGGTCGACACGGCGCCCGAGCACGCGGACATCAAGGAGACGGTCGAGGAGGTCGTGCGAGGTCGCGTCGCCCTGTGCACGGACCGGACGACCACGATCGCCGCCGTCGCCGCCGGGGCCCCGAGGCCGTGGTCCGACGAACGGATCGGCCCGTCCATCGTCCGGCGCGGGCTCCTGCAGCTGGCGCAAGTCGGCGCCGAGCAGCTCCATCGCGCGAACGGCATCGTGGAGGGATACCTCTACGACGCGGCCGTCAGCGCCATCCTCGGGTCGATGCGCGAGCAGAACGTCCCAAGCACGAACGCGCTCGTGCTCACCATCGACCCCTCCGTCGAGCCGTCGATGCGCGTGGCAACCTACCCGTGGTGGCGCGACATGCGGCACGTCATCGTGTCGAGCGACGACGGATCGCTCATCCGACTCTGTGGCGTCCATCACGCCGACCCGTTCGCCTCCTGGGCCAACGCCCGCATCCTCGCCCGCTTCCGCCGCCGCCTCGCCGCGCACCTCGGCGTCCCCGTCTCGACGGTTCCCGCGTTCACGGGACTGCGGGCGGTGTAGCGATGCGACACGTCACCCCCTGCGACCGCCTGGTCGTATTTTTTTACCTTGCAAAACGGGAGACCGACCACCCAACGGGCAGCACTCGTCCGACGTTGATCTTTCGGTCAAAAGCCGATAGTATCTTGTCAGACTCCCGAACATCACACCCTATGCCCGAGCAGAAAAACAAAGAGTTATCCCCACCGGAGGGATCCTCCGACGAGGCCGTCGCGGCGATTCGCTCGCTCGAGCGGGCGGCGAGCGACGCGGAGGATGCCGTACGCAAGCTGCTGCAAGAGGACGCCGCCGAGCGGATCGCGGAGAAGGTCGAGCCCGGCGACGCGTGAAGAAATCTCCTTAGAGCTATTTTATGCCTATCGATCGACCTTCGAATCCAGGACAAGCCGCTCCTCCCGCTCCGGAACTCGCTTCCCCTCCCGTGATGCCTCCTGCCGATCCGCACGATGGGGACCCTCGGCCGGAACGCAATCCTCTTCCGGAAATACCGCCCCATGACACGCACCGCGGGCTGCTCGACGTTCTCGAACGTCATACGCATCCGGGAGCGGCGGCAGCTGCGGACGCCCTTCGTCGGATCAGTCCGGAAGAGCTGGTCGAGGTCCTTCGGGATGCGACGGGCTTCGTGACGCGCGACGACCAGTTTGCCGGCCATCTCATTGCCGGAAATTTTGCGGGGGGTCGCGGCCGGATGATCCTGCGCCTGAACGCGGACGGCCTTGAGGAGCGCTTTCCGTTTCTAAGGTTCGCCTGCGTCAAGCTCGTGAAGATGGACAATCTCGTCGCAAGGGAGCTGAACACCCACCTGGAAGTCCAGCGTCGAATCGACGCGGCGGGATCCCAGCTGCGCGTACCGAGGCTGCTCGCGCATGTTCGGCGAAGGGAAAGCGAGGAGGCCGGAATCATCCTGGAGCGCTTGGAGGCCGACGCGCACAACGGATCCCTTCAAACCTTCGTCGAAGGCCTGAGAAGGGGGACGCCCACTCGCGTTCTCCGCCTGACCTCGGAAACGGCCGCCGATATCGTCTCGGCGTTCAATCAATTCCACCGGCTTGGATTCATTCACCACGACGTGAACGATGGAAACGTCTTTCTCGCAAACGCGACCCATCGTGACGTTGTCCTCCCTGCCGCCTACGGGCGCCAACGGCCGACGGTCCGCCTGGTCAACCGCGCGGATATCGTCTTGCTCGACTTTGAGCGTACGATTGGGTTTCCACAGGAAAACGCGGCGAGTTACTCGAAAGAGATCGAAGCGGAGAACGAGGAAGTACGGGCCATGCTGAAAGAAGTGGAGTTGGAAGTGAGCGCGGACGACGCGGACAGAGATGTCGCGGAGGCATACGACGAAATGCTTCGACGGAGAATTGAGAACGACAGAAGGGCCAGCAAAATCGCCTGATACAATTGACAGTGCCCGAAAGGCATGCTATACACACTCTCCCACACGGAGGGTGTGTGTTCGTTCATTCAATCGACGAGGCAAATTGCCGCAAGGTAACGGATTTCCTGCCCAAGCTCATGGAGGTCTTCACCGGGCCGAACCACATGGCCCACTATCTCGGGGAAGGAAAGGACGGGATCGTCTTCCGGATGTTCAACCCGTTCGACGACAACGACCGGTCGCTGGACCGGTACGCCCTCAAGGCGTGGAACCCGACCTTCCGCGCTCGGAGCCATGAGACCAGGATCCAACGGCTCGCAGGCGAAATCCGGGACGGGCCGTTCCGCGTCCCGCGCGTCCTGCTCGACGACCAGAGGCTCGGATGCCTCGTCATGGACTTCGTCCCGGGCAAGACGGCATACCGGGCGATCTGCGCGGACAAACGATTCATCACCGAGTCGTTTTCCGAGAAGATCCTCGACGCGTTTCGGGCGCTGAACAAGGCGGGGATCACCCACGGCGATCCGCACCTCGGCAACTTCATGTTCACGGGCGAGGAAAAGTTCCTCCTCGGCACCCGCGAGGTCATCTCGGACGCGGACATCTGGATCATCGACTTCGGGCGCTCAGTCGAGGCGGTATCATGCGCCGATCCCGAAAGGATCGTCACCGACCTCATGAACCGAATCGTTCCCGATCCCGACTGACCGCCTGGCGCACTCCTGTGCGTCTTTTTTATTTCCCGACGAAACGCGTTCGGCAGAGCCGGCTCGACGCGTAAGAAAAATCTCCCCGGGCGGGGAGATTTTCGTTTGGGAAGGACGTTGCTCCGTTTGTCGGATGACCTGGGAAAGCCGGATCGTCCTCATCATCTCGTCCGCGGCGGGATGGCTCGTGCCCGTCGACGCGATCTGTCGCTCGAGGCTGCGGTGGATGGAGAGCAGGTTCCGGAACCGGTTCGTCGCGCGTTTGCCAAGATAATAGTCCATCCCGTCGGCCGGAACGGTCCTCAGGATGTCGCGAATGGCGGAAACGTCCTGCAGAAAGTCGCCGCCAGATTGAAAGCCCTCGGAGTAGGCCCGGACCGCCTCGAGCGTCCTCCGATCCGACGGCCTGTTCCTGAGCGCGTTCCCCATGAATTTCGCGGCCAGCTCCTTGATTTGCAATCCGACCTGGATGACCGCCTGGCGGAGCAGCACCATCTTGATGGGATGGTCCGGCCCGATCGTTTCCCCGCGCCGGAGAGCCGCGCCCACCTCGGCAAGGACCTTTCCGTCCACGCCGAGGATCACGATCGGCAGGTCTTCGACGCGTCCTTCGAACGGCCTGCCGTCCCGCGTCTCCTCCTCAGACCGAAAGAAGTTCACGTTCGTTCCGCGGCCCTGCTTCTCCAGCTTGTGATCGAGAACGTCCTGTTTCACCGCCGTCGTAAAGTCGATTGCCAGGCGCGGATAGATGCCGAGCTCGGGATCGTACGGGAACTCCAGCGCGAGGTCGAGGCTGTTGGAATAGTCGTCGACCGCCGCGATGCGGATCACCCGCGCGTCGAACCAGCGCTGATCCTTGATCTCCACCCCGAGAAATAGCTCGTGGCCCGTCCCGTACACGTTGCCGACGGATCCGGGATCGTCGATGTTCTTCCGCATGTTCGCGTCCGCGTCCATGGCCCATTTCCGCATTCCCTCTGGAACGCCCAGAAACGAGCTCGGGTCGGGATGGCCGCCGGACGCGATCCATTTGGCGCGATACGTCGCGTGCAGCAGCCGCACGTCCTCGATCTCCTCGGCCGTGCGCTCCGACAGACCGAGGGCCTGGCGTTCCGCCTCGTTGCGCAGAATCTCGGCCCGCTTCCGCTCGATCTTTCTCTCCCGCGCCGCCTCGGCGAGAAGCTGCTGCTCCTTGGCGCGCGCCTCCGCCTTCATCCGGTCTATTTCCATGTTGTGCGCTGTCGCTTCCGTCAAGCGCGCCATGTTTTCCAAGTGGACCGACTGAGCAAGAGCCTGCGCCTGCCGCGCCCGTTCCTCAGCCGGCATTCGTGACTTCCGCGCCTCGATCCGATCGATTTCCCTGTTGAATTCCCCCGCCTGCCGGATGCGTGCGGCGTCGGAATGGTCGTCCGTCTCGCGCATGGCGTCCGTTTTTTTCGCCCGCGCCCGGACCCGCTGGTCGAAGTTATGGACGTCCTGGCGGATGGACGACGGAAATTCCTTGAACGCATGAGTGATCGCCTTCAGGAGGAACGCCGCGGAATCTGCGCCCGTCCGCCTTTGCGACACGACCCCCTGGACGCGCCGTTCGAGATCCTTCAGCAGCGCGGCCCGCGCAAAAAGCTCGCCGTCCGGGGAAGCCGGCATGGACGCGAGCGCCTCCGCGATGCTCGGTTCGATTCCGGACGGAAGCTCCACGACCTGCGGCGCGTTCGTCTTCCGATGCTTCCACGTCACGGTCGAGTCCGTCACGCGGACATCCGACGCAAAAAACGTCTTGAGGGTCTCCTCGACGAGCCGATTGAGCGGCGATACCTTCGGCGCCGCGTCAGCGTCCGCCTCCGGCTGAAATGTCATCCCCTCCATCTCCATACGAAATAGCAATCGTCCGTTCCGTCTCCCCCGTCGCGGAGAGACGCACGGTCACGTTCGCGTTCCATTGTACACCATCCACGGCCCCGGGCCACTCGATGAGCGCGACGGTGTCGGGCCTGCCAAGATATTCCTCAAGCCCGAGCGCCGCGATTTCGCGGGAGGACTTAAGACGGTATAGGTCGAGGTGGACGATCTGACGAATCGTCGGGAATCCTGAACTACTACCAACGCTTAGCGTTGGCAGTTCGTAGACGTTCATGATCGCAAAGGTCGGACTCGTCACGGGCGACGTGACACCGAGCGCGGCGCAGAATCCTTGCGCGAACGTGGTCTTTCCCGCGCCGAGGTCGCCAACGAGCGCGACGGTCTCACCGCCTCGAAGGGTCGAGGCAAGGTCTGCGGCGACTTTCTTTGTCTCTTCCGCGGAATTGGTGACATGCGTCATACGAGTTCCATGTTCGGATCCGCCACGAGCGTCAGTGGGTCGCAAACGTCGCCGCGAAGGGCGCGATAATAGCCCGCGGCCGCGATCATCGCGGCGTTGTCGCCGGTGAGGGAAAGGTCGGGTACGAGAAAATTCACGGGGACGTTGGTCCCGTCGATGACAGCCTTCAGGCCGTCCCGCAGCGCCCTGTTCGCCGAGACGCCGCCCGCGAGGATCAGGCACTTCGGGTCGAACTTCTCGACCGCCCGCACCGTCTTCGCGACCAGCACGTCCACGACCGCAGCCTGGAAGCTCGCGCAGACGTCTTCGACGCGGTCGTCCGGATTCTCCCGGCGACGGACCGCCACCGCCGTCTTCAGCCCCGAGAACGAAAAGTCAAAATCCCCGCTCTCGATCATCGGCCGCGGAAACTCAATCGACGCGGAGTCTCCGATCTCCGCGGCCTTCGACACCGCCGGACCGCCCGGGTATCCGAGCCCGAGCAGCTTCGCCACCTTGTCGAACGCCTCCCCCGCCGCGTCGTCCCGGGTGGCCCCGACGCGCTCGTAGACCCCGTGGTCCTTCATAAGGACGATCTCCGTATGGCCGCCGGAGACAAGCAGCGCGAGCGCCGGAAACTCGATCGCCTTGAACGTCGAATAAAGATGACCCTCGAGGTGATTGATCGCGACCAACGGCTTCTTCCACGCCCACGCCAGCGTCTTTGCCAGCTCCACTCCGACCCGCAGCGCCGGTACCAACCCCGGCCCGGACGTGACCGCGATCGCGTCGATCTCCGACCCGTCGCGCGGAATCCCCGCCGCGAGCAGCAGCGGAAAGATCGCGTCGATGTGCTCGCGCGCCGCGACCTCCGGGACCACTCCGCCGTACTTCGCGTGCAGCGCGGCCTGGCTGGCGACAAGGCTTTTCTCAATCGTAAGATCGTCTCCGACTCCGGAGACGATCGCGATGGCCGTTTCGTCGCAGCTCGATTCGATTCCAAGGATGCGCATATCGAGCCAAGCCTACCTGATTCTTCAGTCCTGATCAACCGCTCGCCTCCGCTGTTTCTTGCGGCTGTCGGCGGCCTTCGAGTCCAGGTCCCGGTTCTTCCGGCCAAGCGACTTGCGCGTTGGCCTCCGCTTTCTTTGGACGATGAGCGCCTTCCCGACGATCGCGTGCAGCCGGTCGA
>JAHFIS010000024.1 GCA_023246275.1 Candidatus Uhrbacteria bacterium | reverse complement strand
TAGTCCGCGATGTCGGTCTTGATCAGCTCCCTGTATTCCTCCGGCAGCAGCATGCGCCACACCAGCTCGCCGGCGGACTTGGCCGCGGTCTCGACCTTCAGCGCGAGCGCGTCGTCGTTCGACATCAGACCGGTGATCTCCTCGCCGAGCGCCACGACGCAGGCGCCCGTGAGCGTCGCCAGGTCGATGATCGCGTTCGGCTTGAGGCGCGCCGCGTAGGTGAGCGTGTCGGCGAGCGTCACGCGGCCCTCGGCGTCGGTGTTCTTGATCTCCATCGTCTTGCCGTTCATGATCGTGAGCACGTCTCCCGGGCGGACGGCCGTACCCGACGGCATGTTCTCGACCGCGCCGAAGATTCCGTGGACTTCGACGTTCGGCGCCAGCTCCGCGATCACGGAAAACGCCCCGATCACCGCGGCCGCACCGGCCATGTCGCATTTCATCGTCTCCATCGAGTTCGCAGGCTTCAAGGAGAGGCCGCCCGAGTCGAACGTCACAGCTTTGCCGACGAGGGCGACGGACTTCGTCTTGGCCGTCGCGGTCGCCGGACGATAGGTCATGTGGACAAGGAACGGCTCGTGCTCGCTTCCCTTCGCGATGCCGAGCAAACCGCCCGCGCCCATCTTCTCCAGCTGCGCGCGATTGAGCACCTTGATCTTCATCCCCGGGCTCGCCTTCGCGACGGCCTTCGCGGCCTCGACGAGGTCGGCGGGGACCATGTGCGACGGAGGCGTGTTCACGAGGTTGCGCGCCAAAATCGTCGCGCGGGCATACGTCTCGCCAAGCTTCGCGCCCTCCGCGGCGAACCGGGCCTTCTTCCCGTCCGTTGTCACGACCGCGAAGGTCGTCGGCGACTTCTTGGCCGATTCCTTCTTGTACCGGCCATATTCGTAATCCGCCAGCAGCACGCCCTCGGCGATCGCCTTGCCGCAAAGCCGCGCCGCGTATTCCCCGCCGCCCGCGCCGTGCAGGACGGACACGACCGTCCTCGCGCCAATCGCCTTCGCCGCGTTCAGCGACGCGGCCGCCGCGACGCGGACCGTCTCTTCCGAAAACTTCTTCTTGTCTCCAAGCCCGACGATCAGCAGGCGCTTCGCCGGAATCGCCCCGCCCGTCCGGATCGAAAGCGTCGTTCCGAGCGCGGCCTTGAACTGGTCTTCCTTCGCGACCGTCTCCACGAGCCCGTCGAGCTTCGCGTTGACCGCCGCGACCGCGCCGCCGAGCTTTTCTCCGGCAAACAGATTCAGAACGAGCAGGTCTGCCTTTTCGTCGATGAGGTTGCCTTTGCGAACGTTGATATTCATAATGCGATTAGACAGTGAACCCGTACACGACCGGCAGCGTCATCGCCGCGAAGATCAGTATGGAGACGAGAAAGAAATGGTATGCCCTGTCCCGAAAATCCGAGCAGTCGCGACCGCGGCACCACGCGGCCGTCAGGACATATACGATCGCGTAGACCGTCGCGACGAACAGGTAAAGCGAGCCGAGCGCGTCGACGCGTGCCATGCGGAACCAGACGAGGTTCGCGATCCAGGCGACCTGGAGCGACACGGCGGCGCTAAGCAGCGCGGCGACGGCAAGCGACTCGTGGATGCGGGATGTGAGCCAGGAGAGCATAGGGCTAGATCATGGCCTCGATTGCGATCAGGATCGTCGCGATGAGCGAGATTCCCGTCGAGAACGAGACGGCGTTTCGATAGTCGCGCGCGTGCTTTTCCGCGATGCGCTCGTGGTAGACGCCTAGGATTACGAGCGACGAGCCAGTCAGGAGCAGCGGGAGCATGATGAGAAGGCGGCGGTGCGTGGCGACAACGGCCGAAAGAACCATCGTCTGGTCGGTCACGACGGTTTGAATCCCGGCTCCGAACAGATCGACGGCCACGACTCCGAGCAGGGCGAGAAGGGCGACGGAAACCGTCCCGAACAGGACGCGCGCCAGCGGCGGATTCTTATGCACGAGCAGGGAAAGAGTGGTCGATGCCGTCAGCAGGATCATGGCGCATCCAAGCAGAATTGTGGTAGGATCGAGCGGAATCATACGGGATCAGTCTATCATACTTGACCAATCCCAACCATTCCGTTATTATTCTGACGAATCTGTATAAACCTTTTTATGGGAATGCGCAAAAAGATCCGAAACGCCTGGAAAATCGAACGCAAGGTCAACCTCGCCGACCAGCGCCGAGCCAAGGCGATCCGTTACGTCAAGGCAGCCGCAAAGGCCGCCGTTGCCGCGTAACATGAGCCGAAAGGAACAGTTCAACCAATTGTTCCCGAACACGCCTGCCTTTCGCTGGAAACAGATTGAGCAGGCGTTTTTCGTTTCCTCGATCACCGGCTGGGACGGCGTGACTTCCCTGTCCAAGGAGATGCGCGCCAAGCTCGTCGACTTGCCATGGATGTCGGTGTCGACGAACGCGGTGATGGTCAGCAAGAAAAAAGATACGCACAAGGCGCTCCTGAATCTGGCGGACGGACAGGTGATCGAGTCCGTGCTGATGGAGAACGTGCGCGGCGAGTGGACCATCTGCGTCTCGTCCCAAGTCGGGTGCGCCATGCGCTGCGGATTTTGCGCGACCGGAAGAATGGGGTTGAAGCGATCGCTCACTTCCGACGAGATCGTCGACCAGTACCGGTTCTGGCAGACGTATCTGACAACCCAACGGCCGACGCTCCCTTCCTCCCAGCCCTCCCGCATCTCCAACGTCGTGTTCATGGGGATGGGCGAGCCGCTTGCCAACTATGAGAACGTGAAGGAAACGCTGAACGTCCTTCTCGCGCACACGGACCTCGGCAAGACGCGCATTACCGTTTCGACCGTCGGCGTGCTTCCGCGTCTGGAGCAGATCTTGACGGACAAGAACTGGCCGCACGTGCGACTGGCCGTTTCGCTGCACAGCGCCGTCGCCGCCACGCGCAAGCAGATCGTGCCGACCTCGTACGACGATTTTCTCCCGAAGCTCGCGGACTGGGCCCGACGCTATCTGGACGTTCTCGGCAACCGCCGCCACCACCTCACCTTCGAATACGTCATGCTGAAGGACGTGAACGACACGATCGAGCAGGCACAGGCGCTCGCCGCGTTCGTGCGGTCCATTGGAAACGTCCGCTGCAACCTGATCCCCTACAACCTGACGGATTGCGATTTCGCGCGCAGCGAGGACAACCAGATCGCGCGCTTCCTCGCCGTTCTCGGCCAGGCCGGCGTCACGGCCACGAAGCGCAAGACGATGGGCGACGACATCGCCGCGGCGTGCGGACAGCTGATCGTGCTGACCGCGGGCGTTGACAAAACGCCAGGAAACGGCTAATCTCATGCCTCGGCATTCCGCCGACGATCCGCCTTCGCAATAGGAGCGACCGTGAAGACTGCCGTCTTTTCCCGCAGTTTCTACCCGCCAACCCGCGCGCACGCCTGGGTCGTTCGCAAGCTCGCCGAGCTGTATCCGAGCGTCCTCGTCCGTCCCCGCGGACGGTACGTCGCCGACGAGTTCTCGGCCATTCGCGCGGACCAACGGGAGGCGCTGATCAGACTCGCGTTCGGCGACATCAATCCGAAGCGCGTGTCGTACGACTTCACGGACCTCGATCAGCCGTTCACGCACCCGTGCGACCTGTACGACCGGCTCATCCGCTCCGGACTCGATCCGGTCATCGTGATCGGTTCCGGCTACGTCCTGAACGGAGAGATCGGGAGCTCGGACATCCTGGGCAAGTGGAAGGACGGCAAACGGCTCTGGAACGAGGCGCCGTTCCGCGTGGTTTCCCGCGAGGACGAGTGCCGGCTGGAAGACCTGCCTCCGAATACCGACGGGTTCGTCCTCGAATGCCCGATCATCGCATCCGCGACGACGGTCCGCGAAAACTACGCCGACGGCAACGTCGAGGCCGCCGAGCACCAGCTTCCGTCGCAGGTGGCCGCGTACATACGAGAACAGAGCCTCTTCCGTCAGATCGACCTTTCGATCTGACGCTTTTTCTTGTCAAGATTGACAGGGAGCCCATTATTCACTAAGCTATGAGGCTCACGTTCTTTCCTGGAGGAAGTCTTGTTCGTTTCATTCGCAAGGGATTACGCAAAGTTGGTCCGTCCGTTCGCGCCGAAGATTAGGCGCGCGGCAACTTGGGTCATGGTCGTGCAGGTCCTTGCGATCTTCGAGCCATACATGGTGATGAAGGTCGTAAACCTGATCATGGGCGCCGGACAGACGGCCAAGGACGAGATCGGTCCGCTGTGCCTGTTCATGCTCGTGACGCTGACGCTCATCGGGATCGGGAACATGGGGAAGATTATCACGATCCGCGACGCGTGGACCACGATCGAGCACGACCTTCCGCTCATCGCGGGCACGAAGCTCCTGGAGCTGCCCTACGTGTTCCACCAGACGGAGAACACGGGCCTGCTCATCGGAAAGATCGTCCGCGGCGTCTACAAGTGCGGCCAGATCATGGGTATTTTCCTTTTCGACGTTTTCCCGCTGCTGATCCAGACGCTCGTGACCGGCGCGCTGCTCGCGTACTACAGCCCGTCGTCCGCGCTCATCTTCGCCGCCGTCTTCGTGACGTTCGTCGCGATCACGTCGGCCGTCAAGACTAAGTGGGCCGCCTACCGCATGGCGCGCCACCGAAAGTTCGGCGACGCCGACGAGGTTCTCGGCCAGGCGATCACGAACGTGATGACGACCCAGGCGTTTGCCCAGGAAATCTGGGAGATGGCCCGGGTAAGGCTGATCCGCGACGAGATCGTGCGGCTCATGAGGCCCGAGTTCCGCGCGTACGACGTCTCCGACTTCTCGCGCAACACGCTCGTGAGCGCCGGGCGCGTGGGAGTCATCTACGTCTGCGCGACGTCGGTCCTCGACGGTTCCCTTTCCGTGGGAATGCTCGTATTCGTCATCACGCTCGCCGAGAAGGTGTTCATCGGATGCTACCGGATCGGCGCGATCTTCGAAGTCGCCATGGAGGCGATCGACGCCGTGGGCGAGATCAACGCGATCATGGGCGAAGTCGACACCGTTCCCGATCCGGGCGAGCCCGTCGCGATTCCGATCAGACTCAACGGCGGGATCGAGTTCCGCGGCGTCGACTATGCCTATCGCAACCGACGCGATGGCAAGGAATACCACGCGTCGAAACTGGCGCTGACGGGAATCAACCTCGCCTTTCCCGCCGGCAAGATGGTCGCGATCGTCGGCAAGTCCGGCAGCGGAAAAAGCACGCTCGGAAAGCTGATCATGCGCTGCGACGACCCGACCGCCGGACAGATCCTGCTCGACGGCATCGACCTGAGGACATACGCGAAGCGAGAGTTTCGCCGGCAGATCGGATACGTGCTCCAGGACGTGCAGATCTACGACATGACCGTTGCCGAGAACATCGCCTATGGCCGTCCGAACGCCTCGCGCGAGGAGATCGAGCTTGCCGCGAGAATCGCCGACGCGCACGGGTTCGTCTGCGAGCTGGAGAACGGCTACGACACGAAGGTGGGCGATCGCGGGTTCAGGCTTTCAGGCGGACAGCGCCAGCGGCTCGGCATCGCGCGGGCCTGGCTGCTCGACCCGCCCATCGTCATCCTCGACGAGGCGACCTCGAGCGTCGACTCCATCGCCGAGGCCAAGATCCAGCGGTTCATGGCAACGCATAAGGCCGGCCGCACGTTCATCGTCATCGCCCACCGGCTTTCGACGATCCAGTCCGCCGACGTCATCGTCGTGCTCGAGGAGGGCCGCGTGAAGGAAATCGGGACTGACGAACAGCTTCGTCGCCAGAACGGGCTCTACCAAGAACTTGTCTCCATTCAAAACAGCGTCGAGGCGACGCTGTAAGAACTCTCTTCCGTCTCGGCGCGAGACGGATTTTTTATTCCGCGATCCTGTACGTCACCGATACGTTGAGCGATACGTCATTCGTCCCCGGGAGAATCTCCGGGGCCGCGTTCGTCATCGACTTGTCCATTGCCATGGCCCCGAAGTACGGGACCGGGCCGTTATCCTGGTACTCGCTGTAGCCGACCACGCCAGCGAGCCTCAGCCCAAGCGTCTTTGCGAGCGCCGCGGCCTTTTCCGTCGCGTCGGCCAGCGCCTTTTCGCGGGCCTGGGCCTTGAGCGAGCTCGGGTCGTCGATCGTGAAGTTCGGGCCGCTGACGTTCGTGGCGCCGTTCTTTCCGGCCGTGTCGAGTACCTCGGAGATTTTCGCGGTGTCGCGGACCTTCACGGTGAGCTGCTGGCTGACCGTCCATCCGGCGGGGGCGGAGACGCCAGTGTCCGGATCATACGTGGTGTTCTGATACACGCTGTAGTTGGCAGTCTGCATGTCGTCCTTGGCGATGCCAAGCGCCGCGATGCGGTTGATGAGTGCGTTCATCCCGTCCGTGTTTGCCTGTTGCGCGGCCGCGACGGTATCGGACTTCGACTCGATCCCCATGCTGATCGACGCGATGTCCGGGACGCCGGTTACCTTGCCGGCCCCCTCGATCGTGATCTGGTACTCGATCGGCGTCGGCGTCGAGATCCGACGCGTCTGTACGAGCGCCTGCGTCGTCTTTGCCATGAGAAAGACGATGAGGAACGCGAAGGCCAGCAGAAGCGCGAGCGCGAGCGGCTTGTTGTCCTGCCAGGTAGGAAAGAAAGACGTAGGAGTTTGTGCTGCCATAAAGTTCGGGCTCTATTTTAAACGGTCGCATTCATTTTAACATGCTGGACCGACTTCCACCAGAAATATCCGACGACCGAGAAGGTCATGAGCGGCGAAACCCATTCCGGAACGTCGAATCCGAACGCGTCCAACAGCATGATCGATCCAAGGAACAGAATCGAGTACATCGCGCCGTTCTTCAGGTAGACCATCTTCTTGATGTGCTCGACGTTCCCGATCGTCAGCTGGCGAACGACCACGGAACCGAGGCCGTTTCCGATGAGGATGAGCGGGACGGACAGCGTGAACGCGAACGCGCCGAGAACGCCGTCGATCGAGAACGTCATGTCGATGATCTCGAGGTACAGGATCTTCGCGATGTCGCTCATGGCGGAATTCCCTCCCATCATCTGCTTCTCGGCAAGCTCCGCGTTCTGCTTGAAGCCGTGCGTGATGAAAAACGCCGTGGAGCCGATCACCGCGCCGAACGCCATCATCGGATTGATCTTCAGCGCAAACCAAACGACGAACGCAAGGACGATCGAGACGACCGCATAGAACCAGACGCCCTGCCGATGAAAGAATTTTTCGCCGACGATCCCGAAGTTCTTCGTTTCAAGGAAGAGCCAGTGGAAGAACAGGAACACGAGGAAGATGCCGCCGCCCGCCATCAGGATCGGGGCGGACGCCTCGACGGCCTCGAGCACGCGCGGATCGCTCGAAAAGGTCGCGGTCAGCGAGCCCATGAGGCCGAGCGAAGGGTTCACGAAATACACGATGAGCCACGGCAGCAGGCCGCGGACGACGAACACCGCGAACAGCATTCCCCAGGTGAGAAACCAACGCTTGGCCTGCTTTCCCATCCCGTGAAGCACCTCCGCGTTAATGATGGCGTTGTCGATGCTCGAGATGGTCTCGAAGACGGCGAGACCGGCGATGACGAGCAGCATGGAAAGATAGTTCATACTATTTGCGCGCGGCGATGAATAGGTCGGAGACGTTGGCGCCGGTCATGCCGGTCACGATGTGGTCCCCGGATTTTGTGAAAAAGGCGTAGGAGGCATTCTTGGCGAGGGCGACGTCGACGTTCAGCCGGAGTTCTTTCGCGTGCCTCCTCGTTTCCTTGTCCGCGACCGCCCCGGCGGCCGGCGTGTTGTCAATGCCGTCGGATGCGCAGGAGATGACGAGCGCGTCGTCGTCGACGGCGGCGAGGGCGCCGAGCGCGACTTCCTGGTTGCGCCCGCCCCTGCCCTTCCCGCGGATCGTCACCGTCGTCTCGCCCGCCGCGAATACCATCTCGCCCGATCGCGGAAGACCCGCGAGGAGACGGCCGACTTCCCTCGCTTCGCCGGTCAGGCTCGTCGAGTATACCCTGGTTCGGTACCCGCGCCGCTTTGCCTCCACCATCATCGCGTCGATCGCAAAGGTGTTGTTCATCAGGAAGACGTTCGTGACCTTCTGGAAGAAAACGGGGTCCTTTGGCGTCTCGCGCAGCTCGCAGTTCGGAAGCTGGCACACCTTGAGCAAATCGTATCGCTTCATGATTCGCCGCGCGTCGGCGACGGTGGTCGTGTCCATCACGGTCGGCCCGGAGGAAATCACATGGATGTCATTTCCTGGAACGTCGGAAAAGATCAGCCCGAGCAGCGTCGCCGGATAGGCCAGCCGAGCAAACTGACCTCCCTGCACCTCCGAGAGGTGCTTTCGAACCGTATTCGTCTCCTCGATCGTCGCCCCCTGGCTCATCAGCGCCCTCGTCAGCAGGGTCAGGTCGTCGCAGGACAGCTTGTGCGGCATGCAGAGCAGCGCGGAACCTCCCCCGGAGACGATCGTTATGATCAGGTCCCGGCTGTCGGCCTGACGGA
>JAHFIS010000023.1 GCA_023246275.1 Candidatus Uhrbacteria bacterium | reverse complement strand
CGGAACGTGGTGGCAATCGAATGACCACCGACAGAAGGCTTACGAGTATAACAAGCAGTGGGAGGAATTTTTCCGCAGGAATGGAAATCCGACGGACTGCGACATCCTTTCGTTTGCCCGCGAGCTGGCAAGGAAGTATCATTTGCCCATCTGGTTCTAACGGTTCTTCTATGGACACTGACATCTCATCCGTACTCAAAGGACCGAGCATTATTCGTGGCCCGGCCGTTACCGAGGATCGCCTCGCGCGCGCAGAGGCGGAAATTGGCTGCCCGCTTCCGCCCTCGTACCGTCGGCTGTTCCTTGAGTATGGCGACGGCTTCGAGATGCAACTGGGAAACTGGTTGCGGGTGTCATCGCTCGAAACGATGGTTGCCGATACGAAGGAGGTTCGCGAGTGGGCGATCTGCCCCCTGAAGGACCTGATCGTCTTCGGCGGGACGGGCGTGGATGCCGAGATGTGGGCGTTCTATACGGCGGCAAAGGCGCCAAACGGGGAGTATCCCGTCGTGTGGGTAACGCCAGGTTCGATCGATTCGAACGGATACGTTCTGGCGAACTCGGGTTTTGACGCGTTCTTGAACGTATGGACGCGCTTCGTCGCCCGCATGGGACGTTCCGCGCCTATCATGGCTGTTCTCGGAGAGCCGTTCTTCCGGCGCCTCTATCGCGCGTTCGACAGGAAGCGGAACATTCGGTCGTCCGACTTCTACAAGCAGGCAGTGGCTGTCGACGAGCTTCGGAAGCAGATCGACGCGCTGAAGGACGAATGATGTGTATCCTGAATTACTCAACGACATCGAGCGAATCACCGCGAACGCGAAATCGGTCGATACGGGCTTCGCGACCCTTCTCGACCGATTCGCTACGTCGAGGCCCGAATGCGACCCAGCCTTGCTTCGGTCCCTCGACGTTGGGGCCGACGCGTCGTTACTCGGCGACTGGTTTCGTCGACTGCTCGCCGCGGAGCCTCCATCCTCTGACATTGCCACGATCTACTTTGGCCTCGTCGAGATGAAACCTGCCGGAACGCAGGACCGCCTGTGGACCCTCTACGCGTGCGGCTTTCTCGCCGGCAGGGAACCCGGCCCGTCTCCGAAGTGGTGGCCGGAGGGTCGATATGCCGAATCGCGCGTCCTTTCTGCGATCAGCGAACGTCTCCAGGCATGGCCGGGCGACGCCCGCCTCGACGCGGAATACGCGCTTGTCCTCGGATACGCGCTGCTCGTCGGCCGGTCGCTTGCCAAGACGGCTGGGATCCCAAACGTTGAAACGTTCGTCGGTTTCGATGAGGGAGACCTGTATGCTGTCAGTGACAACGGTCGGAAGAAGGAGTAAGTTTAGGAGGAGGATGGCAAACCTTTGGGACCCCGTCGAGAAATCGACGGGGTTTTGGTTTGCCAATCCGTGCCGTTTCCGGCAAACTGTCCCCGTATGATCGACATCAACCTTATTCGCGAAAACCCGGACCTTTTCAAGAAAGCCTGTGTCTCCAAGAACGCCAAGGTCGACATCGACCGGGTTATTTTTCTCGATTCCGAGCGACGTCGCGTGCAGCAGGAGCTGGACGGGGTGAACGCGGAGCGGAAGGAGGCGGGGAAGAACCGCGACGTGGAGAAGGGGAAGGCGCTGAAGGAATCGGCGGCGCTGCTGGAGGCCGAGACCCTGGAGATCGAGGAGGAATTCCGGCCGCTCGTGCTGTCCATTCCGAACCTGCCGAGCTCGGACACGCCGGTCGGGAAGGACGACTCCGAGAACGTCGTGCTCCGCCAGTGGGGGACGAAGCGCGACTTCGGGTTCGCGCCCAAGGACCACATGGCGATCGGCGAGGCGCTCGGGATCATCGACACGGAGAAGGCGACCGAGATCGCCGGGACGCGGTTCGCGTACCTGATGGGCGACCTCGTCCTGATGCAGTACGCGCTCCAGCAGCTGGCGTTTTCCGTCGTCACGCACGAGGGAACGCTCAAGACGATCATCGAGCGGGCAGGACTGGACGTGTCGTCGAGGCCGTTCGTTCCCGTCGCGCCGCCGCTCATGATCCGCCCGGAGGTGTTCCTCAAGATGGCGCGCCTCGAGCCGAAGGACGAGCGCTACTACCTTCCTGCCGACGACCTGTTCCTCATCGGCAGCGCGGAGCACACCCTCGGACCGATCCACATGGGCGAGACGCTGAAGGAAAGCCAGCTTCCGGCGCGGTACGTCGCGTTCACCCCGGCGTTTCGTCGCGAGGCCGGATCGTACGGCAAGGACACGAAGGGCATCCTGCGCCTCCACCAGTTCGACAAGGTGGAGATGGAATCGTTCTCCGCGCCCGAGTCGGGCCAGGCCGAGCAGGACCTGTTCGTGGCGATCCAGGAACACCTCATGCAGACACTCGGCATCCCGTACCAGGTCGTGATGACCTGCACCGGCGACCAGGGCGACCCGGACGCGCGGCACCTCGACCTCGAGAGCTGGATGCCGGGACAATCGCAATATCGCGAGACGCACTCGTCCGACTACATGACCGACTACCAGACGCGCCGGCTCGCCACGAAGGTGAGGCGCGCGGACGGGACGACGCAGTTCGTCCACACCAACGACGCCACGGCGTTCGCGGTCGGAAGGACGATCATCGCCATCTTGGAGAACTACCAGCAGGAGGACGGCTCCGTGACGGTTCCGGAGGCGCTCGTCCCGTACATGGGGAAGGACAAGATCGTCGCGCGGGCCTAGCGTTACCCACATCCGGTTGTCCGAGCGGACGCGACAATGAATTGACGAGCGAACACGCGGGAATTCTGCGTGTTTTCGATTGTCCTGTCAGAAAAACAGGACAAAAATATTGGCTAATATTAGCCTAAAAATGATTGACAGTCGCTTGTTTCCATGACATTCTGAAATCAGATCGCACAGCAACGAGGTCGCCGAAGCGGCAGCTGCCTGGCGCGAGTCGAAACGGACTGCGAGCGCAACGGGATGACGTCCGGCGATCCGGCCACGCGGGGCACGAGGCGGGGAGCGATTGAGAAGGAGAAGGGGGCGGCGGCTTACGGGGATTTGCCCGCCGCCCACACGGTGTCTCCCCTCCTCATAGGGAGGAGGGGTCGGGGGTGGTCGATGAGCAGGGAGGAATTCGTGAACCGTTCTCGCGAGACGGTTGACCAATTCCGGTCATCGGCTCTTTCGAACGGCTCATCACACGTCAGCAGGTGCAATCATGCGTTCCGATCGTTTCTTCGCCGCGTTCTACGCGGGCGTTCTCCTCTCCGTCTGCGTCTCGCTTCTCGCGCTCGCGGGATGCGCGGTCGATCCGTGCAACCCCGGGTGGGGCATCCATGCCTGCGACGGGACCGCGGACGATTCCGGCTCGTCGTCGGATGAGAACCAGGGCGGCGGAGACGCCACCGTGATCCAGCTGCCCTTCGCGGCCGGCACGAGCTGGCGCTGCACGCAAGGGACGAACGGGTCGTACAGCCACACGTACGACTCCACGCAGTACGGCGTCGACTACGACACGCCGAACGACTCCGACGTCGAGATCTACTCGCCCGTCTCCGGCGTCGCCTACGTCCACGAGGAAAGCGCCACGTCGAACTTCGGCTACGCGGTCAACGTCGACCTGGGGAACGGCACCTACGTCGTGCTCGGCCACAACTCGCAGATCTTCGTCACGGACGGCCAGGAGGTCGCGGCGGGAACGCTTCTCGCGTACGACGGCTGCACCGGGGCCTGCTCGGGCGACCACTCGCACGTCGGCCTCATGGAGGGCGACGCGTCGGAGATGGCGCAGGACGGCACGTCGGTCGACGACAGCTTCTACACGCGGGACACGAACGTCGACGGCTCCGTCCTCGGCGCCGTCGACGCGGAAGACTTCGTCTGCGGCACGTCCGACGGCCACGTCTACGAGTCGGCCCTCCCGGTGCCGCAGTGGCACCCCGACGGCACGCTCGTGAAGGTCCCGAGCGACCCCAGCGTCTACCTCGTGGAGGACGGGAAGGCGCGGCACGTTTCCGACGAGGCGACGTTCTGGAGCTACGGCCTGGACTTCGACGACGTCGCGCTCATCTCCGACGAGGAGCTCGCATGCCTCGGAACCGGCGACGAGATCTCGTCCTCGGGATCCGTCGCGGCGGGGTACGGCGAGGACGGCAACGCCTGGCTGGTCGTCTCCGACACCGACGGGTCGAGCTGGAAGCAGCGCCTTCCGAACGGCGACGAGCAGGACGTGTTGTCGTCGTGGGGGCTCTCGGGCGACCTCGGAATGGACGAGACCATCTCGCAGTCCGAGCTCGACCGCTACGCCACGCGGTCCGGGACCGCCCCGTTCCGCGACGGCGCCATCGTGAAGGAGGAAAGCGCATCCGACGTCTACGTCGTCTCCGACGGCATCGCGCTCCCCGTGAAGGACTGGGACGCGTACCTCCTGATGGGGTACGCCAACCGCGCGATCCTCACCGTCTCGGACGGGGAAGTGTCGTCCGTCATGGGGAACGACGGCGTGGGCTCCTGCTCGGCCGGCGTCTGGTGCCTCGACGCCGAGGCGGTCACGACCTGCGGCGGCGGCCTCGACCTCGGCTCCGGCGCCGAGGCGGGCGGGGAGGAGATCGACACGGGCGGCTCGACGGAGACGGATCCCGTCGACGATACCGGGTCGAATGAGACCGACTCGTCCGATTCCGACACGGGAACCGGCGACTCTTCATCCGAACCCCCGGCGGAGGAGGACACCGCCGCCGACACGTCGACGAGCTCAGGATCCGAGGTCGATACCTCGGACACGGCGGCCTACGTCTATCTCGACGACCCGTTCGTCTGCTTCTCCACGACGGGCTTCCGCACCCCCTACGACAACGCCGACGCCTACGCGGTCGGCTACGGGGGTACCCTCGACTGGACGCTCCAGGCGTCCCTGCTCGCGAGCCCCGACGACGTGGCCACCGGCTACGTCTGCCTCGACACGAGCTCCTGGGTCTACGACGACTACGAGCTCACGCTCGTCTCGTCGATCCAGTCCGACGGCAGCGCCGCGACGAGCTACCTCGACGTCGGCGACTGGTGGGACAACTACGACTTCTGCACGGACGGCTCGGATGCGTCGGCGGGGGACTACTGCGTGAGCCAGGGCGGGTGGGACTACCTGGTGGGGTTCACGAAGACGACGAGCGGTCTGTTTCCGAACGGGGACGGCGCGTAGGTTTCTTGACTGGCCCAGGTCCCTCGTGGCCCGGGCTCTTTTTCTATGCGGGGTTAGCGGGGGTGCGAATAACGAATTTGTTACTTATTACACATATGCAACGGATTGTTACGAATGATGGGATTCGTGGGTTGGGGAAATTGGTGTTGCCGGAGTTGAGCTATCAGGTTGTTGGAGCTTGTTTTGATGCTCATAACGAGATCGGAGGAGGACAGAGAGAAAAGTATTACCAGAAGGCCGTGGCGGTTTATTTGGGCAAGCGTGGAATTAAGTTTAAGGAACAGGTTCACGTACCGTTGGTTTGCGACGGATCGATAATTGGCAGATATATTTTGGATTTTCTCGTAAACGAACAAATCATCCTGGAACTCAAGGCGGGCAGCCATTTTCGAAAGTCAGATTTTGACCAGGTTACGCAATACCTCATCCAGAAAAATCTCCCACTGGGAATTCTCGTCCGCTTCGACGCCGACACTGTAGTCACCCGTCGCATCCTCCGTCCCTTCCGTGCGAATACGTAACATTCGTAGCAATCCGTTGCATATGTGTAATAAGTAACAAATTCGTTATTCGCAACCCCGCCTCTCGCATGGTATACTGTCCCCACTATGCACCGGCCTTCTTTCTTCAATTTCTCCCAAATCCTCAAGTCGTTCCTCGTCGCGGCCGTCATGCTTGCGACGCTCTGCGTTCCGACCCGTTTAATTTTTGCAGCGCCATGCACCGGAACGGATACCAATGGGAATGACACGCCTGCTGGCTGCACCTCCACCACCACCACCACCACCAACTCCGCCACCAATTCCTCAACCAACTCCTCCACCGCACCCCAGACTACGAGCCTCCCCTGGGCGGACGCCGCCCTCTCGAAGCTTGCCGGCCTTGCGACCTGGGGGTCCGGCGTCGTCGGGAACTTCATCATCGCCGCCCTCAGCGTCATCATTCCCGTCATGGGCTACCAGGGGTTCACGAGCTCCCTCGTCGTCGGCGCGGGCTGGGCCATCGTCCGCGACGTCGTCAACATGTTCTTCGTCGTCGTCCTCATCGTCATCGCGATGGGGACCATCTTCGGGGTGGACAGCTTCAAGTGGAAGCAGCAGGTCCCCGCGCTCATGGTCATGGCGATCGTCATCAACTTCTCGAAGACGCTTTGCGGCCTCATGATCGACTTCTCGCAGGTCATCATGCTCACCTTCGCGAACGCCCTCAAGGACATCGCGGGAGGGAACTTCATCCAGCTCCTCGGCCTCACCCCCATGATGTCGCCGTCAAAGAACGTCGGAACCACCGTCGTTTCCTTCGACCTGTTCGCCGCCGCCGCCACAGGACTCTTCATGATGCTCTGGGTGCTCTCCATCGTCCTCATGCTCCTCATCGTGCTCGTGTACCGCGTCGTCATGCTCTGGATCCTCATCGTCATGGCCCCGCTCGCCTGGTTCACGAAGGTCGTCCCGATCGACATGGTAAAGGGGACGTTCGGCGAATGGATGTCCAGCTTCGTCTGCTACTGCGCCGTCGGCCCGGTCCTCACCTTCTTCCTCTGGCTCACCCTCGCCGTCGCCGGAGCCGGCTCCATCGCCGCCGACGACCCGGGCCTCTCCGCCGCCGGCCTTGGCGCCAACACGAACGCGACGGGCGGCATCTCCCAAATCTTCGAGCTCAACCACCTCGCCAGCTTCGTCATTGGCATCGCCCTCCTGATGGCTGGTTTGGATGCCGCCCAAAAGGTGTGCGCGCACGCAAAGAAACCCGGAGGATTTGACAAGGCATTGGGCCAGATGAAGGGCGGAGGGTTTATTACCCGCGCGGTCCAAGGGGATAAGTCGGCGCTGGGCGGAAGCGCGATGAGATATGTCGGTGGCAAGACGAAGGCTGCTGGTTTGGCCATGGGTGGGTTTGTGGCGAATGAAGCCATGGAGAAAACAGGGATTAAGGGAGGTGTGGCAAGTGCGTTGCGCAGCACCTCCAATGCGGTTGGGGGAATGAACATCCCGATTGTTTCAGGCTGGGCACAGGAAAAACTTGGTGGGATGGCCGGTAAGGTAGATAAGTCAAGCGAGAAACAAGGAAAGGAGGCCGCAAAGGGGCTCGTGGAGGGAGATCAGCAAACACAGATGGATTATCTAAAAAATATAGCTGGTAGAGGAAAATTGCCAATGCTGGACACGGAAAAGAATAAAGCGATGGCCGTCTACCAAGACGCAGTTAAAGATAAGGAAAAACGAAAGGCGATGGAAGCAAATGGAAGCTTTGCCAAGCTGCAAGAGATGTTCGAGCCAATGATGAAAGCTGCTCCGGCAGGTTCGGAAGCGAAAAAGTCCCTGAAGGAAATTAATAGGACACGTCCCGATCTTGGCACTGAGGCCCAAGTAAAGGAAAATATTGAAAAAATTAGCAAGGAAAACATTGGCGAGGTTGACGCCGCTTCGTTTAATAGTGAGGATTTTAGGGCAAAGGCGGCTACGATTCAGACAGATCGGGTCAAGTCTACGCAGAAGGACAAGGATGGCAACGAAACCTACACGTATTACAACGAACTAGAGGCCGCCCATAATGGTTGGCGCGGACAGGAGAAAAAGAAAATATTGGAAGATAAGTTAGGTCCTGTTCCTCCGCCGCCGACAAAGAGCGCGGTTCCAGCCGTCGCGTCGGCGCCGGTCGTATCGCCTTCGACGCGCCCAACACGGACGCCGGAGCAAGAGGCGGCAGAAACAAAAGCGGCGGAGGATCTCGAAAACGAGCAAAAGAGTCAACCGACATGGGCGGAGCAGCAGAGAGCGGCAAAAGCGAATGAATCGGCTACACCATCGGCTGGAGCACCGGCAGGAGGGACGCCAGCGGAAGGATCGGCGCCAGTGGTAGGAGCGACGGGGGCCGCTGGGGCGGAAGGAAAAGCAGGGGCAGCTGGCGCGGGAGGAGTCGGCGGAGCAGGCGGCGCCGGAGGAGACGGTGGAAAGGGGGGCAGGGGCGGTTCGGGAGGCGTTGGAATGCCAGGCTTAGCACCTGCGGCGCCGATCCCTGGTTCGCCATCCGCAGAACCTACCGGGGCAGCGCCACGATCCGCTTCGAAACCGGCAGCGCAGTCAAGTCAAGCACCAAAGAGACCAGCACCAGGCCGAACGCCACCAGCAGATAAGGCACCAACTCCACCTGCACCTGGACCAGGACAAGGTCCGTAATCAGCTCACTACCATAATAACGTTCGTTCATTGGATAACATATGCCCGTGAAATTCACGCAATTCTCTGAGCTTCCGCGGGAGGTTGCGGAATTCATGGTGGCGTTCGAGGGGCGCGACGAGATCAAGGCCGTCGTCGCGTCCTTCG
>JAHFIS010000137.1:450-2880 GCA_023246275.1 Candidatus Uhrbacteria bacterium | reverse complement strand
CGCCGAGGAGAGCGTCGCGCGCGACCAGGCGCGGGCGCGGAAGGTCGGGGCGAACGAGATCAAGGTGCGGCGGTCGCAGCTGGAGATTGCGAGGCGGACGTTGCAGAACGACAAATCCGTCGCGTCCGTGACCGTTGTGCGGCCGGGCGATTCGGTACGCGTCGAGCTTCCGCCCGCGGAGACGCGGGAGCGCGAGGCGGACAAGCTTTGGCGCCATGAGGCCGACGCGGCCGCGGCCGTGATCGCGTCGGGGGAGACCGGATTTTTTCGGCGCGAGGCGACGGAGCACCAGACGGAAGTTTTTCCGATCGAGGCCGGGAGCATCACGTTTTACGAGCGCGACCAGAAACACGACGCCTTTTTGGAACAGAACTTTTTTCCCCACCAGATCGTCGACGCGGAGCGCATTGCCTCCCGCCTTGGCGCGGACGTCTCCGACCCGGCAGTCGCGGACGTCATGGCGTCGATCGTTCGCCAGCGCGCGTCGCTCAACCTGACGACGATCGTGTCCGGACCGCGCGGATTCGATGGCGACGACGTCATCGTCCGGAGGATCTCGGAATACGAGAAGGAACGCGGCGTGAAAATTCCCTGGGGAGACATCCCCTCGTTCTCGTCCCCGGACGAGGCCGCGCGCCAGCGCGTCGAGATCGTCCGCGACGCGGCCGACGACGCGCCGCTGCTGCTCGTCGGCGACGTGCAGGGATGCTACCGGTCGATGCGCGAGCTGGCGACGCGGGTTCGCGACGAGAACCTGTCGAAGGACACGGGAGCCGTCGAGCGAAAGATCGTGTTCGTGGGCGACATGGCCGACCGAGGGCCGTACGACGCCGAGGCGGTCATCTATATCACCGCGCTCGTTCGGTCTGGCCGGGCCATGCTTGTGAAGGGTAACCATGACGAGAACCTGCTGAAGGTGCTCAAGGGCGACCCGGCCGGCGGTTCGGCAGAGACGCAGTCGACTGCCGCGGAGCTCGTCCGTCGCCTCAAGCCCGAGTCGATCAAGAAGATCATCGAGATGATCGAGGCCGCGCCGATCGTGGCAAAGTGGAAGCATCTTGTCGTGGCTCATGCCTCCTTGCCGAGGGTTCCGCGCCAAGGCCAGCGGCTAAGCGACTCTGAGCAGGAAATCATTACGCACGGGGCGCGGAGCGGCCGGTTCGTCGCAGGTCGAAACGAGGTGTATCCGCTGACGCAGACCGTCGCCCACGATCCCGACCAGCTCATCGTCGGCGGCCACACGCACGAGGACAATCCCGTGCTTGATTTCGTTTCCGGGGCGGCAATCCTCGACGCGGGCGTCGAGCTGCAGGGACGGCTGACGGGGCTGTATTACCCAGAAATGCAGCTCGTTTCCGCGGAGGAGCCGGAGGTTTTGAGGATGTACGCGTTCCTGCAACGCCGCGAGCTTCCCGGCGGAAACGACCTCTTGGAGTTCATTGAGTTCGCGCGCCAGCAGTCGCTCATCGAGGTGAAACGCGGCGAGGGAGAGTACGAAGGCCTCCTGATCGCGAGCTACTCCGGGGTTACGGAGATGGGAAACCTTTGGGACAAGTATCCAGTGCTGCGAAATTTCCGCGGACTCATTGTCGACCGGGCCGGAACCGTCGTGGCACGTCCGTTCGAGAAGACGCACAAGGCCGGCGACGAGATCCCGCTCGAGAAGCTCGATTTCGTCCCCGAGAAGGTCTTTGAGAAGGCGAACGGCTCGCTCGGGGTCGTCTATTTCTGGAACGGCAAGTGGCGCGTGGCGACCAAGTTCAGCTTTGAGAACGACGGGTACACGAAGCCCGCGCTCGAGATGCTGTCCGAGATGAACGTCTCGGCGCTCGACAAAAACAAGACGCACCTGTTCGAGATCATTCTCCCCGACGACTCGCACATCGTCGACTACGAGGGGAGGCGCCAGCTCATTTTGCTCAACAGCATCGATGCGAAATCGGGCGCGATGGACGAGTGGAAGGACGTCGAGGAAACGGCGAGAAGGCTCGGCGCGACGACGGCCGGGGACATGACCGCCGCGTTCGCGGGGATGACGATCCCGCAGATCTATCGGTTCGCCCAGGGCCAGGGAAATCTGAAGAACATCGAGGGAATGATGGCGCTGTACCGCGACGCGGAGGGGAAGCAGACGCTCGTGAAGATCAAGACGCGCGAGTACGACGACAAGAAGTTCGTGCGCGACCGGCTTGACTGGGAGACGATCTTCGACGCGGTGGACCCGTCCACGATGGATATCGCTTCCGAGGCGCGGGAGAAGCTTTTGATGTATAATGCGGACAACCTGTTCGCGAAGGCCGCGCTCGACCAGCGCATCGAGTGGATGCGGGCGGAGTACCGTCGGATCGTCGACGAGACGCGCGAGTTTTTGTTCGGACCGTACACGGCGGCGCAAGAAAAATTCGACGCGCTTGTCGCGGCCGGGAAGAC
>JAHFIS010000137.1:0-440 GCA_023246275.1 Candidatus Uhrbacteria bacterium | reverse complement strand
GGCGACCGACCTGTCGCTGCGCGCGACCGTTCCGGTTCTCATCCGTCTGCTTGAGGAACGTCTCGGCGCGGAAGGAAAGGCGCAGATGGGAACGATGATGGGGTTCCTCCGCGCGTTCCTGTCGGGAAGCGAGCAGCCCGAGGAGGCGCTTGCAAAGCACGCGATTTTGAAAATGCGCGGATCGATCGAGGCAGAAACGAAGAAGCGTGGAAAGAATGGGTTTTGGATTATTCCTGAGTAATACGCATGTGTTCGGTAACATCGCCGCCCTGCCGTCGTTGAGGGACGCGTGGTCCTCGCTTTTCGCATTCGCTGCCGATTTGCTCGGCGCGTTTCGGTCCGTCTCGGGCGACGAAACGAAGGGCGACGAGGATTTGGTGAAGGCGATGCAGAACGGGGACGACAAGGCGTTCGAAATGCTGTACGAGCGGTACTTTCAG
>JAHFIS010000136.1:722-2902 GCA_023246275.1 Candidatus Uhrbacteria bacterium | reverse complement strand
GTCACCTGGGGGATGGTGTTCGACCCCGACAAGAAGCTGGACGTCTTCACCTTCTCGGACGGCGCCGGGCATGCCCACCACGTGGGCGAGATCACGCCCGAGACCACCGAGGGCTACGTGCGCAACGCCATCGTGAACCGCGTCCCCGGCTGGCGCGGCGGGACCGACTACAGCTTCGTGCTGGAGTCGGCGATGCGGAACTTCGGCTGGCTCCCCTCGCAGGAGGAGGCCAAGCCGAGCGGAGGCGGGTTCTTCGCGGGTCTCTTCGGCAAGAAGTCCGCCCCCGTCCCCGTCCAGACGACCAAGCGTCCCAGCATCGTCCTCTTCATCACGGACGGCGACAACTCCGACAAGGACCGCACGCGGCAGGTGCTGCGCGCGTCCCAGGACCGCCACGACCAGATCTACTTCCTGTTCATCGGCGTGAACCGCTCGCTCGACTTCCCGTTCCTGAAGCAGATCGGCGACGAGTTCGACAACACCGGGCTGGCGGTGATCAAGGACATCCGCGGCCTGATGCGCGCCGACGACGACGTGCTCAACGACATGCTCATCGGCGACGAGCTCCTCACCTGGCTCAAGAAGTAGCAGCGCTCCCGCAGGCCTCCAGGCCCCGCGGGTTTTTTCTTTGGGTCTCCATTTGTCCGGAACGCCGACGGTTGATAGAGTATCCTCGTATGCAAGACCGCATCGCAGAAATCGAAAGCGAGCTGATCGAGCTCAGGAGTCGCAACGCGCGCGTGGAGGCGGACAAGGCGTGGGAGACGAGCTCGTCCCGCATCCTGTCCGTCTGCGCGATCACATACGTCGTCGCGTCCGTCGCGATGTTCCTCATCGGCGTCCGAAACCCGTGGCTGAACGCGCTCATACCGACGTTGGGATTCTTTCTATCGACGCAGACGCTTCCGGTACTCAAGAGACGGTGGATCAAACAACGATTAAAGAACGGCGGTTCATCGCCCTAATTTCAAACATATGAGTTTTCAGGAAGGAGAACGACCCAGGGAGAGCGTCGCGCTGGACATCGCCTCGATCGAACGAAAAAGCGGGATTGGGCCGGAGGACGCCGAACAGCCGTGGAAGTTCCGTGCCAGGGAATATTCCGCCATTCTCTGGGCGGTCGCGTCCACGTTCGCGAGGAACGAATGCGAGACGACCCACTTTGAATTCCAGAAGTTTCCGGATGGAGGAAAGACCGAGCTTGCTATGTGCACCGTGTTCTTCAAGAGGACGTACGATGAATTCTGCGCGTACCTGCAGTCGGCCATCGAGGTGGTCCCGTCGGATCTTCGCAAGCAGTTCACGATGAAGGTCGGGTTCAACTACGAGAATGACGGCGGAATCGCTATCGACGAGACGTCGGTGCGGCGCCTTACGCAGGAGGAGCTGGAACAGGGAGAGGAGCTGCGCGAGGCCGTCGGCCTTGCGCGTCCGGCAATCCGCGACGGAATTCCGGCCTATTCGTCTCGAGACATCGAACGGTTCGAGTACGCGCTTTACGACGCGACGGCGGAGGCGCTGAAGCGGATCGTGACGTAGACAAGCCGACTGGCGTACCAGGGACAATTAACGCTAACGATCATCGCTATGAAAACCTGCATCACCTGCGGCATGCCGCTCGAGGGGGCCCACGAGGGCGACGTCGGAATGGAAACGGACGAGGGGACGGTCTGCGCGTTCGACATCGAAGGCGGGAAGGTGCGCGACGGCGTCGCGATCTTCGAGGGCGGCGTGGCGTTCTTCCAGGCCGAGGTTGCCGACGGCGACCGTGCCCTCGCCGAACGCCTGACACGCCTCAACATGTCGCGCCTCCCCTACTGGCAGGCCCGGCCGTTCGCCGAGCTCGTCGGCGAAAAGGCCACGGACGAGGAGTGGGCGGCGTGCATGGCGAGGCTTTAGGCGAAAGCCTGCGTATTTTACGACGGAGAAAAATCCTATGCGCCCGAAACACGATTTCAACGCGATCAGCCGTCCCGACGAGTCCCTCGAGCAATTTCGGGCGCGCGTCGTTGACGAGCGCCGCAAGAAGCATCTGGAAACGACCTATTCCGACGAACAGATTTCAAAGTGGCTGGACAGCCTGCGACGCGTCGGTCCGGACAAGCCCGTCGGATATCTTCCCGTCTCGACCATCACCGATGCCTGCAAGGCCGATCTTCCGTCGATTGAAGCGGAACTGA
>JAHFIS010000136.1:0-712 GCA_023246275.1 Candidatus Uhrbacteria bacterium | reverse complement strand
AGGGGGCTGAAGACGCTTCTCCTCGGGCCGGAAGAATGCCGCGTCACGGACGGCGCGCTGTTCGCGTACGACGCGAAGGCCCTGGGGTCCTTTCTGCGATCCCGCGAGAAAACGTTGCTCGATGCTGGCTGGCCGACGGAGCCCGAGGCGTTCGTCAGGCACCTGAAGAACCTCGCCCCGTGGCGAACGACGCTGTTCGGCCTGGTCGCCGACGCGTTCGGTGACAAGACGAACCGCGGCAGGACGGACGCGCCACCCGATGAGGCGGTCGCGCCAATCGAGCGTCCTCCGTCCGCCGTCGAGACACTGCGCGGAATTTTCGCGGGCAACGTCTCGCGGCGCGTGTGCGTGGTCGGCACGTCGTGCGTTGGGAAGTCGACATTGCTCGCGCATTTTTCCGAGGCGGTCGACATGGACGACCTGCTGTTCGGCAACGAGGCAACGGGGCTTGCTCCCCTGCTCTCGCCAGACGAGATCGCCTACGTGAGCGGGCCGTGGACCCGGGAGGTCGGCGACTTCATGACGCGACGGGCCCGAGAGCTGATCCAAATCGAGCCCGGACGCCCGGTCTTCGGAACCGTCGTCTTTCCGGCGGACCTGGTCGTCGAGATCACGGTCCCCGACGCGATCCTCCGCGAACGGGCCGCGCGACGAAACGCGAACGTCGACGACGTCCTCGCCATGCAGGAACAGATCGAGGCGGAGATCGAGC
>JAHFIS010000022.1:8207-8650 GCA_023246275.1 Candidatus Uhrbacteria bacterium | reverse complement strand
GGGCTGCGGCGCGAGCTGCGGGAGGAAACCGGGCTCGACTTGGACGTGACCGGGATCCAGCCGTTCTTTGCAGGGCGGAGGATCTATCACGGGTTGGAAATGAGCGAATCCGCCAGCAAGGGAGAGCATGTCCTTTGCCTGTATTTTGTCGTTCCGGTCGGCGAAGTCGAGATCGTCCTGTCGAAGGAGCACGTCTCGTACGACTGGATCGATCCGCGCGGCGCGAAGATCGAGGCGTGGCACATCGCGGAGGTCGTGGACGCGTATCGCAAGAGCGAGGGGATCGTGGTTGCGGCGGACAAGGCGATCGTCGGGCGACAGGGCCTGGGACTGATCCAGCTGTTTACGGGAAACGGGAAGGGAAAGACGACCGCCGCGGTCGGCGAGGCGGTGCGGGCGGCCGGGGCGGGAAAGAAGGTCGGGATCGTGTTCTTCGACAAGGG
>JAHFIS010000022.1:0-8197 GCA_023246275.1 Candidatus Uhrbacteria bacterium | reverse complement strand
TGACGAACCGGTTCGACTTTTCGATTCAGCAGATCGACCGCGACGAGGCGGCACGCGGTTTGGAGGAGGTTCGCAAGATGTTCGCGGGAGGGTACGATCTCATCGTGCTCGACGAGGTGAACTCGACGACGGATTTGAAAATGATGTCGGTCGAATCCGTCCTGTCCGTCCTCGACGAGAAGCCGGAGAAAACGGAGGTCGTGCTGACGGGTCGCAACGCGCCGGACGCGTTCGTCGAGCGCGCTCATTTGGTGACGGAGATGAGATTGAGAAAGCATTACTTTTACAGCGGGGTGCAGGCGAGGGAAGGGGTCGATTACTAGGGAATGCAAAACAAAGAGACTGTCTTGCGACAGTCTCTTTGTGGTCGGGCTGGCGGGATTTGAACCCACGGCCTCTTCGTCCCGAACGAAGCGCGCTACCATCTGCGCCACAGCCCGATGTGCCTTTGCGAGGAGAATAATACCCGAATGCCGTTTTTCGCGCAAGGGTTGGGAATGCGTGGTAAACTGTCGACAATATGATCTATTTCCTGGTTCCCGTCCTCCTCCTGTTCTTTTCCCTCGCCTACGCCGCCGGATCCGGCGCGCCATGGGTTCCTACGTTTAAGCGCGACATTGAGCGCGTTCGGAAGCTGTTGGACCTGAAGGCCGGGGAAATATTCGTCGAGCTGGGGTGCGGCGACGGACGGGTCGTTCTGGGGGTGACGAAGGGGACATCGGTTCGCGGGGTCGGCGTCGAGCTGTCGATCGCCCAGTGGGGCGTTGCCCAAATTCGACGAATTCTCACACGTTCCTGGAAGTCGCGGTTCGTTCTCGGCAACCTGTTCTCCTACGATCTTCGCGATGCGGACGCGGTCTATTTCTTTCTGCTCCCGGAAACGTACGAAAAGCTCCGCCCCAAGCTGGAAGCGGAGCTGAGGCCAGGAGCGCGCGTCGTCTCGTTCGTCTGGCCGATCCAGGGCTGGACGCCGGAAAAAGTCGAAGAGATGGAAGGGGCGCCGAAGGTTCATTTGTACGTGAGATAAGGCAAATCTGACCATCGATCGCTTGACAAAACCGCCAAAAGGTGGTATTCTACTTTTCCGACGATGAACCGGTCGAGTGAAAGCGGCGCAGGACTTGCAGTCATTTTCTCCAGAAAGAAAACGACGATGGGTCTAGCGCCGCTTCCATTCCGGGACGTCGTGAAATTTCAGACAACCGCATCTTCAACAACACCCAGGAGCAACCAGTGAACCAGCCCCAGACCGCCAGCAACGGCACCCCCAGCATCACCACCACCATCAGCCTGACCGAGGCCCAGAAGCGCGAGGCCGTCTTCCCGATGCCCCGCGAGGTGGTCATCGTGAAGGTCTACGGCGACCGCCAGTACCCCGGCTTCCCGAAGGTCGCCCGCGATCCCGCGCTCGAGTTCAAGCGGTTCGAGGAGGCCCGCGAGCTCGGCGTCAGCGCCCTGGCGTACGACGGCGAGACCCCGCACACCGGGTTCTGCCTGTTCGACCGCGTGCGCGACGTGTCGATCGCCGGCGTCGGTGCCGCCCTGCGCGACGCGGGTCTCGTCTTCGTCGGCGGGCACTTCAGCGTCGACGACCGCGGCCGGCAGGTGAACACCCTCACCTTCCAGCGCGGCGGCGAGGAGGCCAAGCTCGACGCGGACGTGGCCCACTGGCTCGCGAACGCGGAGTTCGCCCAGGGGACCGTGTGGTGCAACCGGCGGTACCGCGAGGTGGACGGCCAGAAGGTGTACTACCGGCTGGACAGCCTCAACCTCGTCCAGAGCCGCGAGACGAGGCTGCCGTCGCGTCGCGTCCAGCTCGCCGGCGACACCTGGCAGATCGCGTAGGCGACGCCAGGACTCATGCCCCGCGCGTGATAGAGAGACTCCGAGCACAACGCTCGCCGTCCTCGTCGCGCTCGGGGTCTTTTTATTCTTCCTGTTCCGTCTTGTTGAGCATCGACGTCGTGAGCGCCTCCTTGAGCGTTTCTTTTATCGTCGTGAGGTCGCCCGTGCCAAGTTCCCGCTTGGCATCGTAGTCGGTCGTTCTGATCCATTCCGGCAGCGGCATGCCCGTGACGGTCTCGAACAAATACATGAGCACGGTGGTGGCGTACGCGCCCTTCGGGAGATCGAAGCTGAGGATGACCCCGTCCGGGACGACCTTGTGGCCGTGGACGGTCGGTCGGATGCGGCTGGGAAGCTGTTGGTTGCGTCCGAACGTCAGGAACGGGAGCGCCTTGAGCGCGGCAAGATGATTTGCAATCCCGTGCCGCGCGAGGAGCTCGCGGTACATGGCCGGCGGCTCGGGCGATTCGCTGAGCGGAAGGGGAATCATGTCCGGCAGCGGGGCGTCGTTCGATTCCGCCTCCGAGAGCGTCAGGTTGATGAGGTAGCTCGTGTATGCCTGCACCCACATCTTTGCCTGCTGCTCGAGCGAGGAGATCGCCTTGACGTGCGAGCCGTTCGACTGCATAAGCGCCTCGAGCATCACGCGTTCCTGGCGGAAGGCGTAGGGGAGCTCGAGCATCATCTCGTGCATCTTTTTCCAGTCGCCGAAATGCTCCGCCGCGGCGGCGCGCCGGTTCGCGTAAAACGGGAGCTCGAACGGGCTTGGCAATGTCAGGTAGGCGTACACCGCGGCCGCGTAGTCGCCGCGCAGGATGTGCGCCCCGAACACGTGCGCCAAAAATCGCGGCGTGCCGAAGCGCTGCGGGCCGTAATAGTTCATCACGCCGCGGCTCGCGACCGCGCCGAGCGCGGCGTCGAAGGCGGTATCGAGCGGATTTTCGGTACGGATGGTGAGAGTAAACCGGTTTCCCCTGAGCTGTCCGGGAGCAAGGACGCCCTTGCTCTCCATGAAATGGGAAAGGACGACGCCGGGCACGGAGAGGCCTCGCACGGCTTCGAGATCGGACCCGCGGACGCTGATGCGCTGTCCGGTCATCGCGAGCGCGTCCTTGATTCCGGAGTACCCGATCTTCTGCAGCGGGCAGTGGAGCGCGTCCGCCATGCGCTGCGCCGCGTCTAGCGTGGAGATCCCGACCTTCGTCATGTCCGCGTACACCGTTCCGGCTCCGTCCGGCTCCGTGTGCTCCCCATGCGTTCCGTCCACCGTCACCGCGATTCCGTCGAGCGTAATTTCCTCGACGATAAAGTCGAGCGGGGAATACTTGATGTACCCCTTCGGCAGCGTCGGCGGATGGGAGGTGATGCCGATGCGGTCGTGCAGGTCGAACGTGCCCTTGGGCGCGGAAACGAACAGTTCCGGCCGCTCTTTTTTCTGGGCGCTGACATATCCCTGTTCCGCCTGCCAGAGATTCTGATCCGCGTGGGATGTTGCCATACGTCGTTCGTCTCGCGAGTAAGCCTTGACAGAATTCTATCACGCGCCCCTCCCTCTTGGCGATTTTCGATATCCTGTTATAATCCCAAAATCATTCATCACGTTCCCAGCCCTTTATGAAGATCGACGCGCTTCTGACCCTCGAGCCGGACTCCGAGCTTACCATTGCCAACGAATCGTTCACCTATTCCGGAAAGGCTTCCGTGACCCTCGAGGGCGGCGACGCGCTCGTGTGGCTGTTCCAGGCCGACGGGGCGATGCTGGCCATTGCGCCGGACGCGGAGGAGCTGGTGTTCTACCGACAGCTAGACGAGCAGCCGGAGCCGGAGAACGAGGTGATCGGTTACCAGGGCAAGGAGTACGAGTTTTCCTACGAGGACGTCGGGTCCGTGAACGACGTCGAGGGCGACGCGCCGGTGGACAGCGACGAGCGCTACGGATTCTCGGATTACGAGTCTTCCGGCGGCTAGCGCATCCGTTTGGTTCGGAACGACAGCACGGGCGACGTCATGGCGTTCGTCGGGTCGGTTGTGGGGGAAGAGGACGTCGTATTGGTCGAATAAGCTAGAAAGCCCGGCTCCGCATTTCGGAGATCGGGCTTTTTTAGTATACTGGGGACGCTATGTACGGTCGCCGAGCGCTTTATTTCATCATCACCGGCGTGATTTTGATTTTGGCCGCCGTCTTCTCTACCTACATCGTGTTTTCTAAGTTCCGTCCGGAAACGGAGGTTCAGCGGATGCTGCGCGCCATGTCGAAGGTTCAGACCTTCCGCGAACGATCCGCGTTTTCCTGGAACCGCGGGCTCGGGTCCGATCGGAACACGACGACCCTGTACCTTGTCGGGCAGAACGATCTGTCCAAGCTGCCGTCGCTCCAGCAGGATACGAAGTTCCGGCTGTTTCGCATCAGCCGATCGAGGCAGTATGGCGATCTCTCCGGGGAGATTCGGACGGTCGGAGACAGAACGTATCTCTCGTACTCACCCCCCGGGCCAAGCGTTCCGGGCGCGGACTTTTCGAAGAAGGATGCCTGGATTTCATTCGCCGATGGAGAGCTGTTGAAGTGGGGGTCGGTGATTCCAGGGATCGACGCGCCGATCGTCACGCTTCCGGTCACGTCCTCGTACCTCGAGCCGATCGAGGCTTGGACGGACGACGGGATCCTCCGGATGCGGGACCTTCTCGCCGTCGCGGACGTGTTTCTTGTCCGGTACGACGACGTGACTGAGATCGTCGACAAGCACGCGACGCGCGTGATCGAGGCGCGGTTCGATTCGGACGCGGTCCGGGCGTTTCTGGCGGACGAGATTCGGGCGAAGAGCGACCGCGAGCCGAACGACGCGGAGCGGGTGGTCATCGAGGCCCGCGCGAAACAGGTGGAACGGCTGAGGGTTCGCCTGTGGATCGGCGTCCGAGACCACCTGTTGTATCGGTTTCAGGCGGCGGGGACGGTCGCCGAGGATCAAAAGACAAACGCATCCATTGACGTGCTGGTGAACCTGACGGACTTTGACGCGCCGTTTGTCGGCGAGGTTCCGAAGAAGCCGACGAGCTTCGCGTCGGTCGCGAACGCGGTACTCGGAACGCTGGAGACCTCCGGGTCCTCCGCGGGCAGGGAGTTCGCGACCGTGGTTACGAATGACGTCGCGCATCTTCCGACGAACAGCGTGGGCGGATTCGACGACACGGACAACGACGGGCTCTCGGCGGTCGTGGAAGCCTTCTATCGGACGAACCCGAACGTGGCCGACACGGACGGCGACGGCGTCAGCGACGGGGACGAGGTATTGAGCGGGCAGAATCCGAACGGGAACGGATCGCTGTTCGGGTTCGGGCTTGGAACGTAGCGTATGAACCGACATCGAAGACAATCCGGGTTGTCGCAGGGAAACAACGAATGGCGCACGAACGCCGTCCGCTTCGTGATGGTCGCGTTCGCGGCGGCGATCACGCTGAAGCTGTTCGTGCTGCAGGTGCTCGACCATGACAGCTACGTGGCGCTCGCCTCCGGCCAGCACGAGATCTTCAAGGAGCTGTTCCCGTCGCGCGGGGACATCCTGATCCACGACCTCAAGGACGGGACGCTCGTGCCGATCGCCACCGTGCAGCAGGTATCCTTTGTGTACGCGGACCCGCGCAAGGTCGAGGACGCCATCGGTACCGCCGACAAGCTCGGCGCGCTGTTCGGGTTCGACACGGACAAGATCAAGACGATCGCGAGGCACCTCGACGTCCACACCGACCCGTACGAGCCGATCATGCGCAACGTGAAGGAGGATGTGCTCGCGCAGCTCATCGCGCTCAAGCTGCCGGGGGTTTACTATATTCGCGAGGAGGGACGCCTGTATCCGGAGGCGGGCCTTGGCGGACAGGTGACCGGGTTCGTCGGGTCGTCGGAAGACGGGACGATGACCGGAAAGTACGGGATCGAGGGGTATTTCAACCAGGAGCTGACCGGGACTCCCGGGTTCCTGCGCAGCGACCGCGACATTGCCGGCCGGCTGATTGCCGTCGGGAACCAGTCCGTCGAGCCCGCGGTAAACGGGTCGGACGTCGTGCTGACCATCGACCGTACCATTCAGTACCAGGCGTGCGCCAAGCTGAAGGAGGCGGTGGCACGGCACGGCGCGGACGGGGGGAGCGTGATCGTGATGGAGCCGAAGACGGGAAAGATCCTTGCCATGTGCGGGGCGCCCGACTTCGAGCCGGCGAACTATCGCGACGCGCCCTCCACGGACGCGTTCAACAACCCGGCCATCTTCAACTCATATGAGCCGGGATCCATCTTCAAGGCCATGACGATGGCCGCGGCCGTGGACGCGGGCGCCGTGACGCCGACGACGACGTTCATGGATACCGGGGAGGTGATGGTGAACGGCTGGCCGAAGCCGATCCGGAACGCGCTCGACAAGAAGTACGGGCTGATCGACATGACGACCGTTTTGGAGGAGTCGGTGAATACCGGCATGGTGTACTCGATGCGCCAGATGGGGATGGAGAAGTTCGTCGAGTACGTGAGGAACTTCGGGTTCGGCGTGCGCACGGGGCTGGAGACCGAGACCGAGTCGTCGGGCACGATCGCGTCGCTCGACATCGGGCAGGAAATTTACGCCGCGACGGCGTCGTTCGGGCAGGGAATCACCGTGACGCCGATCCAGATGGTGGCGGCGTACGGGGCGATCGCGAACGGGGGCATCCTGATGAAGCCGTACGTCGTCGAGGACGTCGTCAAGCCCGACGGGACGCACGAGCCGCGCGTTCCGCAGGAGGTTCGGCGCGTGATCCAGCCGAAGACGGCGAGTCTCCTCGGCGCGATGCTTGTCTCGGTCGTCGAGAACGGCCACGGGAAGAAGGCGGGCGTGCCGGGATATTACATCGGCGGGAAGACGGGGACCGCGCAGGTGGCCCGGTCGGACGGCGGCGGATACGAGCTAGATTCGACGATCGGATCGTTCGCGGGGTTCGGCCCGGTGAACGATCCGCGGTTCGTCATGATCGCCCGCATCGACCATCCCCGCGACGTTACCTGGGCCGAGTCCAGCGCCGCGCCGCTCTTCGGCGACATCGCGAAGTTCCTGCTCCAGTATTTCGAAGTGCCTCCCGAGAGGCCGATATAATATGAAACGCATCATCCAATCGCTTCTCGCCCTCCATGCCCGCCTCATCCTTCGCCGGTACCGCCCAACCGTTGTCGCCGTGACGGGATCCGTGGGAAAGACCTCGACGCGCAACGCGATCGCGGCCGTTTTGGACGGACGGTTTGTCGTTCGATCGCCCGAGGAAAACTATAACAATGAGTTCGGCGTCCCGCTGACGGTCATCGGGACAAAGACGCCGGGATCGTCGATCGTCGGCTGGCTGAAGGTCTTCGCGAAGGCCAAGATGCTTTGGCTGTTCCGCGATCCGTCGTATCCGAACCTCCTTGCGCTCGAGTACGGCATCGACCGTCCGGGCGACATGGACGCGCTCTGCAGGATCGCCGCGCCGGACGTCGCGGTGTTCACGGCCGTGTCGCCGGTGCACGCGGAATATTTCGAGTCAGTCGAGTCGCTTGCTCGCGAGAAGGCGGGGATCGTCCGCCATCTGAGGGCGGGCGGCGTCGCGATCATGAACGGTGACGATTCGCTCGTGATGGCTTCCGTTCCTCGCGTCTCCCCTCCTCGTAGGGAGGAGGGGTCGGGGGTGGTCGATCGTAACGTCTCGACCGTCACCTACGGCTTCTCCGAAGGCCTCGACGTTCGCGCAGAGAATTATCACGTTGAGACACACGACATCCTTCGCTGCCAGCCGGACGAGCCGTTCTGTGAGATTCATTTCGACCTCGTGGTCGGCGACGAACGGACGGCGGTCGTTCTTCCAAATCTTCTCGGTCGCGGCCAGGTTTATGCCGCGCTTGCCGCCGCCGCGGTCGGCCGTCACTTCAACATGTCCCTCTCCGAGATCGTCGCGGCGCTCCGCACGCTTGAGCCGCAGTCCGGACGGATGCGCCCGCTGCCGGGAATCAAGGAGACGCTCATTCTCGACGATTCCTACAATGCCGCGCCCGCGTCGATGGCCTCGGCCCTCGAGGTTCTTCGGGTCTTTTCTCCCGACGAGGGCTCGCGCCGCATCGCCGTCCTCGGAAAGATGGCTGAGCTCGGCCGCTACTCCGAGAACGAGCACCGGCTCCTCGGCATGCGCGCCGCCGAGGTCGCGGACATCCTTGTCTGCGTCGGGGAGGAGTCGCGCGACACGCGCCGCGGGGCGATCGAGGCCGGCATGGACGAGCGGAACGTCGAGTTCTTCGGGACGTCGGCCGAGGCGGGGAGGTGGCTAGATTTCAACGTCAAAAAGGGCGACGTCGTCCTCGCGA
>JAHFIS010000135.1 GCA_023246275.1 Candidatus Uhrbacteria bacterium | reverse complement strand
TTAAGACCTTCCCGCGCCAGGTGGACCCGCCGGCATGGCGCCGACTTCGCGCCACGGTCGTGCTCGCGCCAGGGCTCGGACAGTCGCCGTTTTCCTGCTACCCGTTTGCGACGTTCCTTGCCGTCGTCTTCGGCTTTCGCGTCCTGCTGCTACAGACGCACGCGGACGGAAACACGGAGCCGTTCGAACGGATGGTCGCGCGCAACCAGTGGATCCTGCACGAGACGGGCAACGAGCCGCTCGTCGGGATCGGCTTCTCCAAGGGACTGCTCGACCTGGTGTGGACGTTCGCCCCGGTCGTGTACAACAACGTCGGAAGCGAGCGGCCGCGCCACGTTTCCCTCGTTGCCATGTCCGCGCCCATCCGCGGATCGCGCGTGGCAACGGAAGTTCGCATGCCTGGCGCCGGATTCCTGGCTCCGAACGCAAACGAAATCCGACAGACGATCGGGATGATCCAGGCTCTGCGCAAGGCCGGCGTCCCAATGAAGTTTTACTGCGCCGTCTGGGGCGACTTCATCGTCCGCCGCTCGGACACGCGCCCGCCGAACGACGAGAACTATCGCAGGCCCACGCTGATCGAACGGCTGCGCGGCATCCGAAGAACCGTACCCTGGTACTGGTCCACCGTTCTCTGGTTCCAGGTCGGCCACACGGCCATCTACAACCCCCTCGCCTGGCTCCAGGTCGGCATCTACGTGTCGACGACCCTCCTCCCGCGTTTGTAAGCCGCGGGTTTTTTTATTAAACTCGACGCATGGAACGCCGCGGACACAATCCCATCGACGAAAAAAAGGAACGGCTGCGACGCCGGCGGCTGGAGGAGGCCGCCTCGGCGGAGTCCGTCGCGAACCAAGAACGGGAGCGC
This sequence comes from Candidatus Uhrbacteria bacterium, assembly GCA_023246275.1. GTDB lineage: Bacteria > Patescibacteriota > Patescibacteriia > UBA9934 > GWF2-40-263 > YC12-FULL-57-11. Next base: position 2,071 of record JAHFIS010000135.1, on the reverse strand, counting down.
GCGCTCCTGTTCGGCATCATTCAACGAATGGCTCCTAAGGAAACTCCTCCCGATCCTGGAAGCCACGATCGAAATTAGTCTACTTCGAAACGGATCCCTCCAAAATTTCACGCGCAATCCGGTCGCGCTCGACCGGGTCCGTCGCGCCGAAGAAATCCCAGAGCCTGTTCTGTTCCTCCCTGCCCATGCCGACCTTCCATTGCGAAAGCACCTTCCAGGCGAGCGGACCGAAGCGATCGCGAATCGGCTTCTTGATCGTCTCGAACGACCCGGAACGATAGGCGTCGACCACCCGCGAAAACATGTCCATCAGCGGAACGTCCTCCTGCTCCCTCATTCCCATGACAATGAGCGCGACCGTTTCCGACTCAAACTCGTACCCGCCGAAGAGCGCGGTGTCCGTCCCGTCCTCATGATGCAAAAAGGCATAGATGAGATGCCTTCGGTACGGCTCGATCTGATCGAGCTGCGACGCGTGTTCCATAGCAAACCGAGAGAATTCATCCCGATACGCCTCGCTGTTCCTGGCGCGGGTCGTTGCCGAATTCTCGATGAGGACGGTCACCCCTTCCGAGAACCCCTGAAACGAAGTGGCGGCCGGGTTCGTGTCGATCAGCGACAGGGAGTGACGCTCGAATCCAAGCTTGATCAGCGCCGTGCGCGAGCCAATCTTCGTGACATTCGAGGACTTCGCATGGACCATCTCGTGGATCGCATGCCGCAGAAAGGTCAGGCGCGACGGAACGCGGTCGCTTCCAAGCGGAAGGAGGCCCATGTGGTGAAAGGCGCTGACGTGCGAAGATTTTCTTCCGCCCGTGCCCGGCGCGTCATCTCGAAAGACATAGGCGCGGCGTCGGTCGAACGGAAGGATGTCAACCGTCGACAGGTTGGCAAGCGCCTCGTCGACGAACCGTTCCGCGTCGCGCAGAAGCGCCATCTCCTCTTCCGTCGGCTCGCGGATTTCCTCGGACGGCCGGAATCGTTCCGGCGGGCGTGGCGAACGGACGATGTTTCGCTGCTCCGCCACGGTTCCTTCCGACGCGTTTTTCCCGGGCTGGATCATTTCAGAATGCGTATATCGTTTCATACGGGATCGTCGATTCTTAGAAGTCGGAAAATCGTCTTCGTTAGCTTGTACGCGCACACCCGGCAGCTTGAGACGATCCGATACGCAATCTCCGACGCCCAGGCGAACGGCGGGACGCGGCGATACCACCGGAGCAATCGTCCTCGCGTCGTTGTCGCCAGCAACCGGAACACCCCTTCCGCGCCAGGACTGACCGACCCGTCCGTTCCGACGAACTCGGACGACGGTCGCTTCTCCCCGGCCGCGAATGGAACGTATTCGACCGCTTCCCCGGTCGTCTTCTTCCATCTTCTCACCCAAAGCCGACAAAACCGGCACGTTCCGTCGTAAAAAAATCGAGGTCTTTCCATACCTCTGCTATACTACCCCCGATATGAGACATCTCAAAGCGTTCGTCCCGCTCCTCCTCGCCGTCTTCACCGACCTCATCGGCTTCGGCATCGCGCTTCCCGTTCTTCCCGGACTGTTTCTCAACCAGGCGCACGGCATTCTTCCAATGGGCACGCCGTACGCCGAGCGGACGATCATCCTCGGGTTCATCCTCGGCCTGTTCCCTCTCATCCAGATCTTCTCCGCCCCGATCCTCGGCGCGCTTGCCGACCGCCACGGACGAAAGCCGATCCTCCTGCTCTCGTTCGTCGGAACGCTCGTCGGATACCTGATGTTCGCCGTCGGAATCGTCACGCAGCAGCTCTGGCTCCTCGTCCTCGGCCGCGCCATCGACGGCGCGACGGGCGGAAACATCTCCGTGGCGACGGCGGCAATCGCGGACCTGTCGACGGAAAAGACGCGCGCCAAGAACTTCGGGCTCATCGGGATGGCATTCGGCCTCGGGTTCGTCATCGGGCCGTATCTCGGAGGAAAGCTGTCCGACCCGTCGATCGTCTCGTGGTTCTCCTACGCGACGCCGTTCTGGATCGCGGCGATTCTCACCGTCGCGAACCTCGCGCTCCTCTCGCTCTTTTTCGACGAGACGCTGAGGAC
>JAHFIS010000021.1:3161-8716 GCA_023246275.1 Candidatus Uhrbacteria bacterium | reverse complement strand
CTATGTTAGCGGCAGACGGGAGCGGAACACATTGGTAACATTCCTTGAAGTCGTGAACAACCTCGGGAAACTGGGGCTAATACACGATGGCCAAGGGGGGACGAAAGTCATTCCCTTGTAAAGCTTCGGCGCTTCAAGATTGGCCTATGTCCTATCAGCTAGTTGGCGAGGTAACTGCTCACCAAGGCTATGACGGGTAGGGGGCGTAAGAGCGTGGCCCCCCTCACTGGGACTGAGACACTGCCCAGACACCTACGGGTGGCTGCAGTCAAGAATATTCGGCAATGGACGAAAGTCTGACCGAGCGACGCCGCGTGCCAGACGAAGCCCTTCGGGGTGTAAATGGCTTTTTTCAGGGACGAACAAATGACGGTACCTGAAGAATAAGAGGTTGCTAACTCTGTGCCAGCAGCAGCGGTAATACAGAGACCTCGAGCATTATCCGGAATTATTGGGCGTAAAGGGTCCGTAGGCGGCTTATCAAGTCATGTGTCAAATCTTTGGGCTCAACCCAGAGGCTGCGCGTGAAACTGGTAGGCTAGAGGTCGGGAGAGGCATGTGGAATTGTCGGTGTAGCGGTAAAATGCGTTAATATCGACAAGAACACCAAATACGAAGGCAGCATGCTGGAACGGTCCTGACGCTGAGGGACGAAAGCGTGGGTAGCGAATGGGATTAGATACCCCAGTAGTCCACGCCCTAAACGATGAGTGCTAGATATCAGGAGTATCGACCCTCCTGGTGTCGTTGAACCAAGCTAACGCGTTAAGCACTCCGCCTGGGGAGTACGGTCGCAAGACTAAAACTCAAAGGAATAGACGGGGACCCGCACAAGCGGTGGAGCATGTGGTTTAATTCGACGGTAAGCGTAGAACCTTACCTGGGCTTGAAAGGTAGCTGCAAGCCGCCGGAAACGGTGGCCGCCTTCGAGGGTGCTATCTAGGTGCTGCATGGTTGTCGTCAGCTCGTGGCGTGAGCTGTTCCCTTAAGTGGGGTAACGAGCGCAACCCTTGTCATGCGTTACATATGTCGCATGAGACTGCCCTCGCAAGAGGGAGGAAGGTGAGGATGACGTCAAATCAGCATGGCCCTTACGTCCAGGGCTACACACGTGCTACAATGGCTGGTACAATGGGCTGCCAAACCGCAAGGTGGAGCGAATCCCATAAAGCCAGTCTCAGTTCGGATAGAGGGCTGCAATTCGCCCTCTTGAAGCTGGAATCGCTAGTAACGGCCGATCAGCTACGCGGCCGTGAATACGTTCTCGGGTCTTGTACTCACCGCCCGTCAAGCCAAGAGAGTCGGGGGCGCCCGAATGTCGCCGTTAGGCGGCAGAAGGCGAAACCGATGATAGGGGCTAAGTCGTAACAAGGCATCCGTAGCGGAAGCTGTGGATGGATCACCTCCTTTCTAGGGAATATGAGGCGCTTGCGCTTCTACGATCCTAGGTCGAGATCAAATTCGTTTGATCAGATCAAAGTCGTCCGATGTACTTCGGACGCAGGTAGACGTTGCAATCACACAGGTGACAATCTGACACTCGATTCAATTGACAATCCCCGCCCACCAGGGCGGGGTTTTGCGTTGGAATATTGCCCAAAAAAAAGAGACCGTCAGGTCTCAGTCGCAGTAGATGCTTTCGCGGATGGCTGCGACGGTCTGTTCCGCAAGCTCCTTGCTTCGCGCCGCCACGACCCATCGGCCGTTCTTAAGCGGAAGGAGGATGACCGTACCGCCGGCTTCCTCGACGATGAGCTGGTTGGCGAACAGGTCCCAGTCGTGCTCGAGGCGCGCCACGACCACGTCCAGCTTTCCCTCAGCCACGAGCATGAACATTTGGAATCGTGCGACGGGAAGGTGGGTTTTGAACCTGGAAACGACCATGCCGATGTCCATTCCCGCGTCGTCCATCCGGCTCAGGTGGCCGAAGCAGACGATGGCGTCTGCGATTGATGGCGCGACGGGGCGGGAGTTGACCGGACTGTGGAGCGTCTCGTATTCGTCGTCGCGGGCCCGCAGCAGTTCTCCCGACCCGCGCTCGGTCAGCCAGATCGTCCTGGATGGCGAGTGCATTACTGCTCCGAGCACGATGGTTCCGTCCGAGTCCATGAGCGCGAGCAGGGTTCCGAAGTCGTCGATTCCGATCGTGTACTGGATCGTCCCGTCGAGCGGGTCCGCGACCCAGGTGAACCCCGACGTGCCGGGCGTGTATCCGTTCTCCTCGCCGAGGAACCCGTCCTCCGGCCATTGGGCAAAGATAACGGACCGCATCCGCTTTTCCGCCTCAACGTCCGCGGTTGTGACCGGGCTGCCGTCCGGCTTCGTCGTGGCGGCCTGGTCGTTCCGAAACTCGTCATGCGCGTCGGCTGCCGCGCAGCAGGCGTCGATGGCCGTTTGCCTGGGGTCTCGCGTATCGCTCATCGTTCCACTCCTTCGTTGTTGTCGTGGATGGAGAACATACGCGTAATCTCAACGAATGTCAATCCGCTGGGACCATCGTCGCGCATTTGAAAAGATCCTCGTAGCGAGATCAGGACTAGGTCCCGGACGACATTCGACGTTCAATTCTGAGTGATTCCCTCGTGCGGGAAGTATGAAAAAGACCCCGACGAATTCGCCAGGGTCAGTCGTTCGAGGTCGTCGCGGGAATGACGCCGAGGGCCGCGAGGTCGAAGACGCGCGGGGAATCCTCGCCCTCGAGAAGGATGCCGACGGATCGGGACCTGATGTAACCGATGGGGTTTCCCCACTCCTTTTTGTCCTTTGCCGCTACCTTCCCGTCGCACAGCTTCGTCCAGTTGGCGTACACCTCCCAGGTCGGTCCGTCGCGGAAGTTCCAAAGGAGGATTCCGTCCTCATTCTGATCGACCGTTCTTCCAAAGACGTCACGGTTATAGGTGATGCCCCGGTTGTCCGCGTCATGCGGCACCTTCCAGGATCCGATTTCCGTCACGGTTCGCACCTGTCCGAGGAGATGGACGGCCGTCCTGTCCTTCCGTCCAGACCGTACCGCGTAGGCGACCTGTCCGCCGACCGCGCTGAGACAGACGACCTCGTGGACGGCGTCGTCGGAGAGGATCGGCACGGCGTCGCGCCAGATCTGGCCCGACCCGTTAAGCATAACGCCCATCACGTACGTCGACCCATCGGCGTGTACCGTCGGTCCGTTCAATTCCATCGCCTCGACGACCTCCTCCGTTCCGATCACGATCACGGAGTGCCGACGCGACCCCATCGACTTGCTGGCCAGGTATGCCGGCTCGCCGTTGATCCGGTGGAGGCTGTGCACGGAACCATACGGCTTTCCTTCCGTCTCGTCCACGACGGCGAACGACCGCCCGTTGCGGTTCGTGTCTCTATGAACGATATAGCACGGAACGCCGCCGATATCCTGGAGATCGAAGAACATTCGGTGTTCGACGAGGTACGGCTTTCCGTGCCGCGATCCCCATGCGACGTACGTCCCATCGCCGCTTGACTCGTCCCAGCACGGCTTGCTGCCAACCGCGCACAGCGAGTGCTCGGTCATGGACGAAGGATAACGCATGGGATATTCGTCGTATCCGAGGACGGCGCGGTACGAGTCCACCGTCTTCTTCTTTCCGGCGTCCATGTACAGGAGACGGCCGTTCGCCAGCCGGGGAGTTCGGGATACCGCGCCGGCCCGATCAAGCCGCTCCAACTGCCGGAGCATGTCGGCCTGCGTTTCCGGACGGGCGAGGATCGCTTTGATTTCGTTGAACGCATGGCGGTACTGGCTCTTGGGGGTATTGCCAAACGCCAGACAGATGGCACGCTCTTGAAATGACTCGCTGGGGTTGAATTTTGGTTTCATGGCCCACTCCTTCGCTGTTGCAGTGGACCGGAATAATACCAGGATGGCTGGAATTGTCAATGATTCCAATAAAAATGACCCCATCCTCGAAGGGGGCGGGGTCAGGAGGGGATAACCGTGGTGACGGATCCGTCCGTGTTGCGTCCCACGTAGGACGGCTTGCCGATGTCGATGGCAAGGTTCTCGACGGAGGCGAACGGCCTATGCCTTGTCCGACCCTCGACGACGTATCCGACCGTCCCGTCGCCATCCCGAACGTTCACCGCGTAGCACGGGCCGCGCAATCCGGCGCACAGGTGCGAGATCGAATCAGGCGGACACAAACTACCCTTCTCGCCCGCCCAGTTCACGCGCCGTTCTCCGGTCGCGTCGTGACGGTCGACCCAGCATGGTCGGTCGTGGATGATCTGGATTGGGATTTCCAGCGAAACCCTGAAGTCAGGATCCAGGCGGAACGTTTCCGCGCCCCAGACCACGGCCTTCCCGCCGAGGGCCACATACAGAAGCGAACCGCTGTCCATGCGCATCGCCGCAATGTCAGGAACGGGTCCGGACACGAACAGGCGCATGAGCTGGCAATCCATGTCGCCGCGCGTTGCGTCTCTCGACAGCCGTTTGGAGATGTCTCCGAGCAGATGCTCGGGAAACGCGCCCCCTGTCAGGCGCAGGGCCTCCCTCGTGAGGTCGATGGTGAGCGTGACGGCGTCGTCGTACGGTTCCGGCTTCATTGGTCCACTCCTTCGTTGGCATCGTGGACGAGTACGATAGGCGATCCAAGATAAAATGTCAACCGAAAACTACCAACGCTCAGCGTTGGTAGTTTTGAGGAACTATTAGGACTTGTCTATTTGTGCTTGAACACGATCGCGTTCGCGAGCGTCCTCGTCGGACCGTACTCGTACGCGCCGTCGAAGTACAGGGCACTCGTCGCTCCTCCGTCGAGGTTTATCGCGTAGTCCGCGCCGACCGCCTCGTCGAAGATCGAAGCGAGGTCGGTTACCGAGGCGCTGTGGGCAATGACGAGGTAGAAGTTCTGTTCGTCGAACCCGATTCCGCCGCGCGAGCTCTTCGTGCTCTGCGACGCGTTGACGACCTCGGTCGCCACGATGTTCTCGCCGCCTTCGACAAGCGAGGGGTAGTTCGCAATGGCGGACTGGAGCTCCTTGCCCGACGCGGACTCGTACGCCGCCACGGACGTTCCGAAGTCGGGTGCGCGGTGATAGAACCAGAGCGTCCCGTCCTCGTTCGTCGTGAGCATCGGCCCGGTCTGATACGGAAGGTCGAACTCGTTTCGCATGGTCCCGGCCGCGGTGTTGTAAACAGGCGGGTCGAACGTCCCGGTCTTTCCGGAGCACGACGCGTAATCGGCCGGGCAGAAGTACGTTCCGTGGATCCCGATGGTCCCGCCGTTCTCGCTCACGAAGTCCGCGAGCGATTTCGTCGCACACCCGTTCTCGCAGTCACCCGTCTCGGCGGTGTCCGTGATCATCTCGTACGAGTCGCGCGGGATCGTGACAAGGTCGATCGTGAACGACCCGCGGCTCGTCGCGACGGTCTTTTCGACGTGCGTAGCGTCGGACGAGACGGTTGGCGCGTCCGTCGTCGGCAGGATCCCCGCGACGGGAATCGTCGCAAGGTTCGCGTCCGAGATTCCGAGCCCGAGCGAGCTCATTGCCGAAAGCGCGTCCGCCGGACGTCCGAGATACGTCCGCTCGAGCGT
>JAHFIS010000021.1:0-3151 GCA_023246275.1 Candidatus Uhrbacteria bacterium | reverse complement strand
GAGCGTCTTCGGATACACGTACCACGCTTCTCCATGCGACTCGACCTGCAGCAAGATCTTTCCCGACAGCTGCGCCCTCAATGACGCACTTCCCGTTGACCCACTTCCCGCGACGGGAACGAGCGCCAGGTTCGCGTTCGAGATCCCAAGCCCAAGAGATCGCATCACGTCGAACGCGTCATCGGGCCGCCCGAGGGAATAGCGCGTAAGCGTCGTCGGACTCACGTACCAGGCCTCCCCGTTTTGCTCCACCTGCAGCAAAATCATCCCCGCGGTCTGCGAGGCAATCGACGTGGAAGCGATCGACGGCATCGGAACGGTCGATACGACGATCACGACGGTTAAAATTGTCGAGGAAAGGCGGGAGGCAAGATGTTTCATAGGAGGGGCAGAATATCAGAAAACAGGCATTTTGTCAATGAATCCTAGCCAAATCGTCCAATTTCATCTAGGATGGTCCCACTATGCCAAAGCAACGCCTTCGCCGGTACGACGTGCTCACCATCTTTCCCGCGATGATCTCCGCGTACGCGTCGGAGTCCATTTTGGGCCGAGCGCAGGAGAAGAAGCTGATCTCGATCACGGGGCACGACCTGCGCGACTGGGCGGAAGACAAACATCGTCGCGTCGATGACACTCCGTATGGCGGCGGTCCCGGGATGGTGATGAAGGTCGACGTGTTCGACAAGGCGGTGAAGAAGGTCAAAGGGAAGAGGTCGATGGTCAAAGTGATCGTGACCTCCGCCTCTGGAAAGAAATTCACGCAGATGGACGCGATTCGTCTCGCGGAGTTCGACCTGATCTTTCTCTGCGGGCGCTACGAGGGAATCGACGCGCGCGTCGAGGAGAACATCTCGGACGAGGCGTTCTCGGTCGGGGACTACGTGCTCACCGGCGGCGAGCTGCCGGCGCTCACGATGATCGACGCGGTGGCACGCAACGTGCCGGGCGTGCTTGGCGCCAAGGAGTCGCTCGCGGAGGAATCGCATACCGAGGAAGGCGTCCTCGAGTATCCTCAGTACACGAAGCCGGCGGTGTATAAGAAATGGGAGGTGCCGGAGGTGCTGATGTCGGGCGATCATAAGAAGATCGCGGAGTGGCGGAAGGATCGATCGAGGAAGGCATGACGGGGCGTAAGCCTCGTCATTTGATCAAAAAAAATCAGCAACCGGCCTGGTTGCTGCGAGGGAGCGGGACGAGGCCGAGGGACGCGCCGATCGTCTCGACCTCGAGGGGCGACAGGGACGCGGCGACCCCGTGGCGCTCGTAGGACTCGATCCCGAGCGGGGAGACGCGCCAGTTCCGGGCCTTGGATCGGACGTCGGGGCGGATGGTTTCCATCAGTCGCTCGCTGGCAAGCTTGTAGCGGAGCGCAAGGAAGAACCGCTCGTCGCTCTGGTTCACGCAGACGATCGCGCTCGACAGGTCGGGCGGGAGGGCGTCGCCGTACCAGGTCTCGGCCAGGCGGTGGTTGGCCAGGAGGCGGAAGCGCCGCGTCCATTGGGGCGTGTCCCTGGACGGCTCCCTTGGGGTGGGGGCCGGCGGCGCGGGAGGCGTCAGCGTCGGTGCCTCGACGACGTTCGCGCCGGTTTCTCGGATCATGACGGCAAGGCTGCCAAGCGACAGCGCTTCGGGCTCGTATCCGGGAAGGAAACAGTCCCTCCAGTCGTGCGGCTCGAGGACGACTCGATGCCGTTCCTCGGGAAGGGGTACCAGGTACCGTGCCCGGACGAGCTCCCGCAGCGCCGGGGACACGAGGGTCGGACGAAAGAAGTGCCCGGCGATCCGCCGCAGCACCGGATCCGAAACGACCCCTCTCGTTCCCGTCATTGCCGACGCCTCGTCCGCTGCCCGCAGAAGCGCCATCTGTATCTTGGTCAGCTTGATGCGATCCATGGGTGTTCTCCGGGCTGGAGAGTGCCAAGAAATAGCCCGGTTGTCAAGGAATCATTGACAATTCTCACGATTGTCGACTACAATTCCGCCGAGACAAGGAGCGCTCATGGACCTTTCGAGAAACCTGCACGTTCTTCCCCCGACCAACGCCCTTCGCACGCGGCTGGCCGTCTTGCGCAGCACGTTCACGACGTCGAGCGCATTCCGGGAGGCCGCCCTGCAGATCGGACGCATGCTCGCCGAGCGGGCGCTCGAGGAGCATCCGGCCGTCGTCCTCGGCGTCTCGACCCCCGTCGAGAACACGTTCGAGCTCGCCTTCCCCGAAAGATCCGCCGCGCTCGTCCCGATCCTCCGGGCCGGCAACGCGCTCGTGGAGCCGTTTTGCGAGCTCCTGCCGAACCCGAGCGTCTGGCACGTCGGGATGTCGCGCGACCACGAGACGAAGCGGCCGCGCGTCTACTCGAACGCCATTCCGAAGGAAGTCCCGCCGACGAAGACGTGCTACGTCCTCGACCCTATGCTCGCCACCGGCGGCTCGGCGGAAGAGGCGGTCCGCCTGCTCGCGGAGGGCGGGGCATCGAAGGTCGTCTTCGTCGGCATCGTCGGGGCGCCCGAGGGGGTCCGCCGGCTTCATGGCACGTACCCGGACGTCCCCGTCTACCTCGCCGCGCTCGACCGCTGCCTCAACGACGACGCCTACATCCTCCCGGGCCTCGGCGACTTCGGCGACCGCTACTACAACAGCCTCTGACTCCGCCGACGATCGCCGGCGGCTTTTTCTTTACAAAGAAAAAGCCCGAGCGTACTCGGGCCGAGGAGAGGATGGGAACGCCGGCTATCGGCAGGGTTCGAGGTAGTCGGATTCGGCGGGAAGGAGGTCCGCCGTCCAGGTTGCCCAGGGTTTCACGGCCATGCCGTGGCTCCTGGTCCACTCGACCGCGAGAAACATCCGTCCGGCGGGAGTCATTCCCCGCGGAGCCGCGCGCAGGAATTCCGCGAGGGCAAAGGTGGGCGGCGTCCCGCAGGTGAGGACGTCGGGGCGAACGTTTTCCCTCACGAAGAGCGAAAGCGCGTCCGCGTCCGGCGGCGAGAGGTACGCGTAGGAGAGGGGTTGGGAGGGGGACGGTCGAAATCCGATCAGGCGAATGTCGCTCACTGGGTGCTCCGTTGGCGCCGGGGATCTTAACAGTTTTGGCAGTCGAGTCAAGGGGTGGCACGATGCGGTGGCGTCGTAAGACACGGAAAGAAAAAACAG